>NZ_JAAHIG010000610.1:0-3209 GCF_010692305.1 Moorena sp. SIO4G3
GATGACCAGGCAGATGACCAGGCAGATGACCAGGCAGATGACCAGGCAGATGACCAGGCAGATGACCAGGCAGATGACCAGGCAGATGACCAGGCAGATGACCAGGCAGATGACCAGGCAGATGACCAGGCAGATGACCCCCTCACGTTTTTGGAGGTTCCCGTTACAGGACTGCCCAGGGGAGAATATTTACCCTTGTTTCCCTATGGAGGCGTAAGTGGAACCCTGGCTCACTATCAGCAAATGGAGGAACAAATCCTCAATCCCCAGCGCCGCAAAAAAATTAAAATTATTGCTGAAACAGACACTACTCAACTTAGCGGTCAACCTCAAGGAATACTAGGGGGGATAGGGACATTTAGTCCCCAAGCATTCAGTGCCTTGAGTAGATCAGCTACCCCTGAAGCTCAGGCCATGACAGCTGCTCCAACAACGGAAACCATCACTGGTACAACTTCCCTGGGATTGTTGGCAACCTATTCCTCTGATTACCAAACCCTCAATAGTCTATTACTGGCGAAGGATACCGACAATGAGGATGTGAGTTTGCAGGACCTAGAACGGGGTTCATCCCTCCGTTCAGCTTTCCAGTCCAGTCAGATGTTCCTGGTGATCACTGACCCGACTTCCCTCAAAACCTTTGATACCAATGAATCTCCTCCAGTTATCAAAGAGCATTTTCAGAACAATCAACTGACTATTCAAGGGTGGACCTTTGATCTCAATCCAGACAATTGGCGTCAGGGCACAGGGGATACTGATACGGTATTACTGTTTAAGTTCCTAGATAAGCCCCTGATTGATATTCTCAAGGATACCGCCCTGTGGGAACAACCGGAGGTATTTGTCGGGACGGCAACGGATGCTGATGAACGGGTCAAGGAAATTAAAGCAGTGCGCGATCGCTTAGTGACATTCTTTGAAAATGCGATCGCAACCGCCAACGACCCCAATGCTGCTGAAAAAGACCGGGATAATGCTGCCCCTCTAGCCCGGGTTGGCAGCAGCACCTTTTGGTCAGGGATGATTGCGTTAAATGTCAAGCTCCCAGCTGGGACAGGACTGCCTCAAGACTTGAAAGCCCTAGAATGTGGCATACAAGACCAGGATAACTTCTACGCTCAGTATGTCGGGAGTAATGGCACCCCGATTTTGCCCCAAAATGGGGAATTGGTAGCGGAACAGTCTTCTTTGTTTGGATTGCTGGACTATCAAGACAACTCCGTGCCAGAAACCGGTCCCTTGGGCTATGCCTTCCAGGTGGCCAACTTACGGGTGCAATTCCAAAATTCTCAAATTACCGCATTTTCCAGTGAGGTCAATCTTACCCTAGATAAACTCTTTGACGAAGCCACCCAATTACTCAATAGTCGTTCAGGACGGAATATCGTCATTCTCCAGGGCTTTACGGAAGAACACGATGGCGTGATTACCTATAGCTTTAGCTTTAGCGGCGAGAACTATTTTGCCCTACCCGATAGTCATATTCTCAATAATGTTGACATCGTTAAGGCCACTTTTTCCACAGACCCCCCAGGCAATGATACTACACTCACCATTGGACGGTTTACCCTCTGGGGCCGTCTCAATTTCCGTGACCTAGAGACCTTTGATGGATTATCCTTTGGGTCAGATACTTCCCTGTCCGATGACGTGTTAACTGCCAGCAACCTGGTCAACCGCAGTGCCCGTGCTCTGGAAGACGATTATCAAGTAGGGATTGATACTCTCAATCAAGCATCAGCGGAGTTGCAGCAAAAACTGGATGAGCTAGCCAATAACGAACAATTCCTCCAGTTCTCAAAGCTAACCATTGTGATGAACTGCAAGCATACCAATGGTACCCAGGATATCACCTTTAGTGTGGATGCCAGCCAAATTGCCTTTGATTTGGCTCAGAGTAAAGCCCGCCCCCATAGTCTCTACAGCAAATTTCCCCTTAAGCTGACTAACTTCGTCTATCTCGACCCTGCTCAACCGGATAGCAAGCCTAAAGGGTATCTTACGGTGAAAACTCCCTTGGGCACTGGTTCTATGCCCGACAGTGGCTTTGGTTTTAACTTCGAGTTTAATTTGGGCAGTTTGGGGGCATTGTCGGGTTCAGCTCAGTTTGTGGTTAATCTGTTGATTATCTGGGAACCGAATCAGGATGGTTCCCAGGAGAAAGCCACAACTTTTGTAGGATTGAGGCTACCGGGAATTGGTGGGGATGTGCTCGGTTTTCCTCTCCAGAGTGTACTGAAGCTGTCCTTCAAGACGGTGGAATTACTGGTTGATTCCACTAGCACTTCTGGTACAGCTTACTTGTTGAAAATTAAGAAGGTTGCTCTTAAGTTTTTTGTCCTCTCATTTCCCCCCAGTGGACAAACCGAAATTGTTATCTTTGGCAATCCTGATGCCACGGATAGTAATGATGCTGTTGGCTGGTATGCTGCTTATGCTAAAGGTTAAGGCTTTAAGCAATAGGTTTAATTTAAGTTAGATCAAAAGGAGATACGATGGCAGAGGATAAAATCAATGATTATCAAAATATTAACAATATCCCAACCTTTATGGAGGAAGTAAAGACTACCTATAGCATTACTGAAGAATTGCCCATCAACTTATCTGACAATCATCCATTATCTGATATGTGGGCAAAATCAATTACTGTTACGGAAGGTACATCACCGGATCCTTGTTATACTGCTACTGGATCAATTAATGATCAGTTTCCTTTCAATTTTGCCGAGGATTTTCCCTTTGATAGTAAAGATTTTAGTTTTCTAACCAACCAAGACGTTGCTCCTGAACTGGCAATGAAGTTGAAGATTGATGTCTTCCAACCTATACCGGAACCTGAAGATAGGAGGGGGATTAAAGTTACCGTATTTTCGGTACCCCAATCCGATGATTATCCCAATGGAGTTATTGTAAAAAAAGGCTTAACCTTCGTGGACGAAAATGGAAATACTGTAACTGATGATAATCTATCAACAACAAAGATTCCAGAAGAATCAGTGGTGCCAACGGAAGCAGACGTTAAGCTCGATCAATTATAGCCTTTGTATCTCGGTTGTAAACACACGAATTGCTGAAAGAGGCAATAGGCAAGAGGCAAGATTAACCCACCCCTAACCCCTCCCAGGAGGGGAAGGCAAGAGGCAAGATTAACCCACCCCTAACCCCTCCCAGGAGGGGAAGGCAAGAGGCAAGATGGGAAAGATATC
>NZ_JAAHIG010000611.1:0-3202 GCF_010692305.1 Moorena sp. SIO4G3
AGGGAATAGGGAGTAGGGAGTAGGGAGTAGGGAGTAGGGAGTAGGGAGTAGGGCACAAAAATTATCATAATTACTACACGAATTACTCAAAATAATTTGGGATTATTTTGAGTTTTTTCTGTCTACATGACAGCGCATATTAATGCACATTATACTTGGCTATATATAAGTAAAATGCTGTGCGATTGCACCGCCAATTTGTTATAATCATAGTTATAATTATAACAGTTTAACGATGACACTCACTACTGATCCAGAACCGAACCACAATCAAGATCCAGAGCCGACATTAACTGATGTAATCCGAAAACTTGATGAGCTTTCAGATGAAGTGAAAAAGTTTGATGAAAGATTTAGCAATTACCAACAAGCCACACAATGGGTGATTCAGTTAGCTTTTGGCTTAATTGCGAGTGCTACTGTTATCGTCATTGTGAGCAATGTTTAGCAAAGGGAATAGGGAGTAGGGAGTAGGGAGTAGGGAACAGGTAACAAAAATTATCACAATTCCTACAGGGATTGCTATTTTCAAATCACTCAATAGTTAATTGTTTATTTTATTGCCCCTCTTACCCCTTACTCCCGAGATATTTTACCGTAAGCAACCGGATAGCTTTCTAGGAAAATGTGTTCGCGTCGCGTCTGTCTAGGAGAATCACGAAGCGGTTCTTTTGGAAGATCGCCCTTTGTAAAAGTAGTTTCTGTCTGGTGGGCAGTGCATCTGATCCATTTACCAAGCTTGCCAATCCCTTTAGCCACTGCCCACCCTACGATTTTCTCCTAGTCTGGTGGGCAGTGCATCTGATCCATTTACCAAGCTTGCCAATCCCTTTAGCCACTGCCCACCCTACGATTCTAATTATCATGTCCGGATCAATTACCCTGTCTTGATGCAGTCGCTCATGGGGGAAACCACGGCAGTTGCTCATGGTTAGAAGTTACCGTAAGACAGTTGAGCCTTAATCAATAAGTTTTACCCCTTTTCTGCATAGCCGACCAACCATAAAGGCTCAACTGTCTAAGGTTTCGTCTCCGGGGGAACCCCCAAGACCGCACTGCCTCCCCAAGACCGCGCTGCATCGCTTAATCAAAATCTCCCCATCTCCCCATCTCCCCATCTCCCCATCTCCCCATCTCCCCATCTCCCCACCGTACTGTTAATTATGGGTATTCAACCGGACTTGATATTATTTATGCTTGCCCTTACCATGAGATTTATTCTTGTCCTTACCCTGGGATTTATGCTTTCCCTTACCATCGGACTTTTCGAGAGAAATCGGTTCGGGATAAATATAGACTGGCTCTTTGCCGTAATTCTGGATATAAAGTTTGGTGCCACCATCAGTAGTTTCACCTTCTAGGATCAGCTTGGATGAGCGGGTGTTAGGATCTGGCTCGCCCCCGGCCTGATAAATGGCTTGGTTATCCCGGTCATAGAAGATTAATTGACCGTCTTCTTGCATATGCAATTGACCAGGCAACTTGGCAGAGCTGGGTTCCTCAAGGAAAACGAAAGGCTGTTCTAAGCTAGTGCCAGTTAAGACAGGACCTTGTCCGGGCTCGTTGGTCAAAATCGCTGTGCCATCGAGAGCCATAATTGTCTCTCCTGGCGCTAAGAAGCCTTCTCCTCTGGCATCAAGAACGTTGACATCCATAATCTCGCCGACGAGATTGGTCATCATCAGTTCCTTAATCTTGTATTGATCCCAGTTATAGTATTTAGCTAACAGCTTTAAGTAGGTCAGCTTGGTGGCAGCCGCAATTGGGGTCATATCATAGGCACCAACTGCTCCTACCTGACTCAGCCACGAACCTGCTGCATAGGTCTGGGAATTGACAATCCCGCTGAGAACCTGTGTACAGTCAACGATCACCGTTCCATTGGTATTAGCTTCGTCAAGAGTTTTGTAAATCGCCCCATTCTCAGGAGTTTCTGGATTGCCAGACGGGAAATTCCCTGCTCCATAAGACTCCAGAATTAAACCATCGACTCCCTGATTAATACAGGCCGCCAGCATATCCCCAAGTACGCTGGTATTGGGGTCAGCAGAGACATCATAATAGGCCGGGAAAGCCGAAAAGGGAAGAATGGTAATGCTGTTAATATTATCGTTAATGTAGGTCAGTTGAGCTGATAAAGCGTCATAAGCAGGCTCGCCCTGGACGGAGAGTGCCAGGGAGGGGTCTGTGGGCAAGGGGCGCACTACTTTGTTGTCCACATCAAAGTCTAAGCCATATTCCCCAATATTGGGATAGTTAGGAGTAGAGAAGGCTTTGAATTCACTGGCGTTGGTCTTGACGGTGCGATTGCCCCTCATTAAGGTGGAATCAAAGTACAGACACACTTCCGGTACACCTTCACAACAGGAAGTTACCGCACCACAGACGTTTTGGAGTGCATCGGTGTTGAAGCGTACAGTATAGGAGGAGTCCGCTTTCTCTACAAATAGTGGCAGTTGGGAGCCAGTCACAACCAGCGGCTTGCTCAACAAAGCGTTATAGTTGCCATCCTGATCCAGCCCGGTCATCAAAAACGACAGTATCGAAGCAGTCCAGGCCATGGTGTCCGTGCCATGGAGCACAATAAAAGACTCATAGCTATCGTAGGCTTCCAGGATTGCGATCGCTATTGTACACCAGTCTTTCGGCTGCAAGTTGGTACTGTCGAGAGTGCTGTGATTCGGACCAAACCCGATATCAATATAGCCAATGGTACAATCGGGATATTGACTTTGAATTATCGGCAAAATATTCTCATCAAACGCCTTTTGGAAACCAGCAGTATCTAGTGGATACAGCCCATCGGGTCCCTGCACAGAACCAATGGTGCCCCCTGTGTATAAAATCCCTATGTTCATAAAACAATCAGAAAATTTGTTTGCTACTAAAGTATACAGAAGTGATGGGGACAGGGAATAGGGAACAGGGAATAGGGAATAGGGAATAGGGAACAGGGAATAGGGAATGGGTAAAATTAGGAAGGAGTGCCAAAGAGTTTTTGATTTTATAGCGTTTATCGCAGTTATGATTTACAGTCTTCTTTGACGTTGATTCCCTGTTAGGTGCCCTTGATGCAGCGCATCGCTATTCCGTATTCTCTCTTCCCTGTTCTCTGTTCCCTGTTCCCTAAAGAAATAACATTAGTATCTAAAATCATGAAACCATACACATCCTATGACAATGACTACTATCAATGGATAAA
>NZ_JAAHIG010000612.1:0-3146 GCF_010692305.1 Moorena sp. SIO4G3
AACATAGGCCCAAGCTCATCAAAGATATTTATTAATTCGTTCTTCCATTCCGTGGAGGGCTATGTTCGCCAGAAGTGGTGATATTATTCCACCTTGGGGGGTACCCTCATTTGTAGGGGAGAATGTTCCATCATCCATTACTCCTGCTTTCAACCATCCTTTGATTAATCGCTTCATGGATGGGTAGGTATTTAGTTTTGTGAGAAGTGCATCATGGTTGATTCTGTCGAAACATTTAGAGATATCTGCGTCCAATACCCATTTGGGCATTTGGGCGATATTAGTGAATATTGCTTCGATAGCATCGTGACATGACCTTCCTGGTCTGAATCCGTATGAGTTTGGTTCAAAGCGTGCTTCCCATTCAGGTTCTAAGGATTGTTTGGCAAGTGCTTGAAGTGCTCGGTCGTATATGGTTGGTATCCCCAAAGGACGCTTTTCCTTACGACCTGGTTTTTCAATCCAGACTCTGAGGGTTGGTTGAGGTTTTTTGTAAATTTTAAGGCTGGCTACTAAGATTAGGCGCTGCTTATCTTTCAAAGCTTTTCTCCCATCTATTCCGGCAGTCCTTTTGCCCTTGTTTTGTTGGGTTACCTTCCTTACCGCTAGCATTTTTCCTGACCAGGACTTCATCAGAGTCTTCTGCAACTTTCTTACCACGCGAACATCACCACGGCTCGAGGCTCGATATATCCGTTTTTGCAACTTGAATACAGTTCTTTCTAGCTTTCGCCAATCGACCTGATTCCATTCCGACTGTGGGGCGAACCCCCGAGTTTTAGACTTTTTCATTGCTACTCATAGCTATATCTTTTCCTGTCACGTGAGTCTGTCAGCGTATCCTGGATATTACTCTAGGCATTGGCTTCTGACTCAATCTCTTTCCCTTAGGCCATGCGGCTAACTACCTACTCAGAGACCGACCTCTCTGAGAGCACCTATGGGAGTTACTTCGTTCCTGATAACCATTCTTTTGAACTTTTAGAGTGATACTTTCCACCGGGAATTTAGGGAAATCATTATAAGAAAAGCTAATCTTATAATCCTGTGTGTTCCTTTGACTATTTGTCTGTAGCGTATCAGCCTTGTTTCGCTACGTCCGCATTACGATGGTTCAGCGTATCTTCCTTTTGGTACTCATGAGTTCTTTGCCTGCTACTAACACCATCTTGGGCTAACAGTGCTTCGCTGTTCGACCCCGCTTTATCCTAGAGTTCGTTACTTCTCAGTGGATAGGGGTAGGGCTGTCACTCGGATTTCACGAGGGTTGGTATTTCACCAACATGGTTATCAAGTTATCAAGGTTCTGACCTTGTGGTTAGTCCCCCAAATCCTTTATGGATGAGGTTTATAACCAACGAATCACACAGCTTTATTGCTGACGGGATGCCCCACCGCCAAATTTAGGATATTTTTAGCCGCATTAACATCTCTGTCCGCTGTATACCCACAGTTAGGACAGGAATGAATGCGGTCTTTTAGTTTTTTTGGTACTTTCTTTCCGCAATTAGAACAGTTCTGGCTAGTGTTCTTAGGATTAACTGCTACCGTTAACAGCCCAGCATTTAAGGCTTTGACTGATAATATCGATAAGAATTGCCCCCATCCAGCGTCAAGAAGTGATTTAGCCATCCTAGTCCTAGCTAGACCTTTGATGTTTAACTTCTCATGAGCAACTAGGTCGTGATTGTCTAACAGATTTTTCGCTGTCTTAAAATGAAAATCTTTCCTGGTATCTGCTACTTTTTTGTGAGCTTTACCCAGCTTAACTACAGCTTTTTTTCTGTTGGCACTCCCTTTTTTGGATCGGCTAACAGCTTTCTGGATTTTTTTGAGCCGTTTTTGGGCTTTCCGGTAATACTGAGGAATCTCCACCTCTGAAGCATCAGACTTGATCAAAAATGACTTCAAGCCCATGTCAATACCCACAGGATTAGACACTTCATATACTGGAATAGTCTGGGGAACAGTGTCATCCTGAATGGACAAGGTCACATAGTAACCGTCAGCCTTCTTAGTGATAGTAGCGGTCTTTATTTTAAAACCTTCAGGGATTGACCTGTGGTAAATCATTTTAACCCATCCAAATTTAGGCAACTTCAAAAGGCTGCCTTTTATAGGGTCTTTACCTAGAGACGGGAAAGTTAGGGAACGATACCGCCCTTTACCTTTAAACCGAGGTCTACCACTTTTTTTCCCCTTAAAATCCCCTTTTAGGTACTTCTTAAAAGCTAGAGCTACTCGCTTAACACAATCCTGTAGTACATGAGCGTGGATATCGGCGTACCACGGTCTATCCTTTTTTAATTTAGGTAGAGTTCGCTTCTGAGAAAAATAATTTGGATTATCTCTTAGATCTGGTAAATGACAAACAAGTGGACAGGCATTAATAGAGCAGCGATTTTCCTCATACCATCTAAAGCGATCGGCTAACAAGTAATTGTATTGGAATCTCAGCATTTCCAGCCATCGATCCATCTCAATAGCTTGCTTTTTTGTCAATCTTAACCGGTACTGGTATGCTGCTCTCATAACAATTGTTTCACTGTTTATCGACCTGTTACTATCTTACTATACAGCTAGTAAAATGGCAAGTCATAATTAAAACAATAAAGATGACAATTTGGTTAACCGAATATTAAAAAAAAAAGCTAGAGCAAGAAGCTGAGCGAATAGGAATGAACCAATCAGAATTACTTAGAAGCTTGATAGCTCGCTTCCCTGAACGCGCCCCGCGTCGGCTTTGCCGAATCCAAAGTGTTCCTGATTGGTGCCAAGCGTTTCACTACATCACCGGGCTATCCTTCCTAGAGACGAAACCAATTGATAGTGGAGCCTTTATGGTTGGTCGGTTATGCATAAAAGAGGTGCGACCCGTGGCGAATTTAATTCGCCTAGCGATGCAGCGCGGTCTTGGGGGTTCCCCCCATGAGCGACTGCATCAAGACAAGGAAAGCGCACCTTTGGTTAAAACTTTATGATTAGCGATGCAGCGCGGTCTTGGGGAGGCAGTGCGGTCTTGGGGGTTCCCCCCGGAGACGAAACCTGTTTATTGTGGAGCCTTTATAGTTAGCAGGTTATGCAGAAAAGGGTTAAATATTTGTTAATAAGGCTCCACTATCTTACGGTAACTTCAAACCATGAGC
>NZ_JAAHIG010000613.1:0-3140 GCF_010692305.1 Moorena sp. SIO4G3
TCTGCTTTTTTTTACCGTGGAGTCGTAAGTAAAATATAATACCTGCCCCATCAGGAATCACCAATTCTGCCTGCTTGATAACGGCAGCTAGCTCAGGGTTCCGCTCTCCCTGGATTGCCATTTCGGCATTTAGAGTTACTACATGACTACCTAGACCTTTAGTGAGACGATCGTCTAAGAATTGACTGTAGTTGTCTAAAAGGTGAACGGGTAACCCCAAGACAGGAAATTGTTCAGCTGTTTCAAACATTGGCTTTTGCATACCCTCACATCACCCATGTATTTTATTCTACGTCAGACCAGTTAAACCCTTCGGCTCTTGCGAACTTGTTATGGTAATTGGCATTTAACTGATGCTGAAATCCTTACTGGGCATGGCTTTGAGAGTTAAAAAAAATCTGTTGATCAAGTTAAATCTTTTTTCCCAGTAAGGGGATAACAGATTTGGGCGGTTATTTAGGATGATCTCGGCAGAGGCAAAACTTCTTTAATTAACTCCTCAGGATTTGGTACTGATCAGGAAAACTTGGGAATTGGGTATGTTGTTGGGTTGGGAATTGGGTTGGGAATTGGGTCGGAATTGAGAATTGGGATGTGATCGTGGTGTTGAACTCAATTAGGAATTATTCCCCCATCCTTGCTGAACGTAGGTGAGGGAGGTTTGATTAAAAATTAAAAAGACTATTAGGAGTTGTTCGCGTAGCGTGGCCGTAGGCCAACGGTTGACCTTTTACCGCAGAACACAGTCAACCGTCAACCATCAACCATAAACTGTTAATCAGCTCTTAGCAAAGACACTAGCAGCAGCTGCAATACCTGCTCCTGGTGTCATGGATTGGTGTCCCAATTCCTGAAGGGTGGCTTCGAGAGCACCAATGACAGCAAGAATATCTTGCTCACTGACAAAACCTAAGTGACCAATGCGGAATATTTTTCCTTTATAGTGGTCTTGTCCCCCAGCTAGAGCAATGTTATAGCGTTTTTTCATCACAGAACGAATTTGTTCGGACTCTACTGATGTGGGAATAACTGCAGTGGCGGCTGGGCTAGCATACTCATCAGAACCAAACAAAGGTAATGATAGGGCTTTGACAGCGGCGCGGGTTGCTTGCATCAGAAGCTGGTGACGGGAAAATATCGATTCTAACCCTTCTCTTTGCATCATGCGCAGTGCAGCCTGTAGGGCAATGACTAGGTTCACTGGCGGGGTAAAGGGATTGCTGTTTTTAGCTGTAGATTTCTTGTAAGTCCCTAAATCTAGATAAAACTTGGGCAGGGTAGCTGTTTTGTAGGCTTCCCAAGCTTTAGGACTAACACTGACAAATCCTAGTCCTGGGGGAATCATGTATCCCTTCTGGGAACCAGAGCCTACTACATCCAGACCCCACTCATCAATGGGAACATTGACTGCTCCAAGGCTGGTAACGGCATCAACAATAATTAGGGCTTCACCGTGGTCTTTGACGTAACGATTTATGGTTTCTAAGTCGTTGAGAACGCCAGTAGAGGTTTCAGAGTGGGTAACGATTACGGCTTTGATTTGCTTTTCGGTATCAGCTTCTAGCTTTTCACGAAACTGCTCGGTATCTAGAGGCTTACCCCACTCGGCGGTAATGGTGTCCACTTCCAGACCAAAAGCAGTACTGATTTTTCCCCAACGATCGCCAAATTTACCATTAGAACCAACTAAAACGCGATCGCCTGCACTGAGGAAGTTAATAATGCCAGCTTCCATGACTCCGGTACCGCTAGCGGTTACAGTCAAGACATCATTTTTGGTTTGGTGTAGCCATTTGAGGTTTTCATTGACCTCTGCCATGATTTCGCTAAATTCGGGACTACGGTGTCCGATCGGGTGTTTGGCCATGGCCAGTAATACTTGTTCTGGTACTGGCGTCGGGCCAGGAATCATTAGTTTGAGCTTGTCTTCCATCTTTAGTTAGTCTTGGTATCTAGGGTTGTTGTAATCTGATGATTGGTTAGTTACTCTGAACTGACCGATTAAGTCTTGGGTCTTACCGGACAAAACCGGAAATTCAAGGTTAATTTAGGGGTTAATTTGGCGTTTCACCACCGGAGCATGGGAGAGGTTATCCCCACCCATGCTTACACGACCAACCCAGCCGCGCTAGATTTAAACTTGCCTTCAAGTCTTTGTATATTGACACCCTGCAGTTAGGAGCATGTGTTATTGATGCCGACAGTGGGAGTAACGCTCCTCAGGAGTAGGTAACAATCTCAAAATATATTGGCTCAAATGAGATACTCTGACTAAATTTCTTAGTTTTTTTTTATGAAGTTGACAATTTGTTGACAATTTAATGGGGGAGTCTTCCTGCTGAATCCGGTAAACCATTTTTTGAGTTATGGGCATCCAACTTGACGCTGTTGAGAGACCAGCGATACTCCATTGGCAAGTTGGCTCGCTGACAGCTTTGTTCTAATTGCTTCTGCTGAACTAGGGCTTTACGCAGAGTACTGATCAATTGATGAACCTGCTCTCGCAATTGGGGGTTTTGACTGGTAGCAAATGCTGTTTGGCGCTCTAGCAGTTGGAGCAGCAGTTCGTAGTGAATATAAGATGGAAGGGGAATTGGATCCATGAAATTTCCTGTACCTCGGTGAGTCGGAGTTTGCCATCACAATGGACTATTTTTTTGGGGTATAGGTCACTGATGGCTAAACAAGCTGGCAATAGCAACTGCTGGGTCTGGCTGTTTTACCAATGACTCACCAATGAGGACGGCTGTGGCTCCGGCAGATGCTACCTGATCAAGGTGAGCGTTGGTATGAAGCCCTGATTCACTGACTACCAGAATGCCACGTTCGAGTAGTTGGTTAGCCCTTGCTGTTAGTAATTGACAGGTTGTTTGTAAATCGACGGAAAAATCTTCCAAGTTACGATTGTTTATACCTACTAGGGTAACTCCATCGAGAGATAATACTCGATCTAATTCAGATTGGGTATGGACTTCGATCAAGGGAGTGATCGACAGAGTCTGAGCAATTTTGATAAAGTATTGCAGGTCTTGATCGGAAAGGATGGCTGCAATCAGTAAAACTGCATCTGCTCCGTGACTACGAGCCATGTACATTTGGTAGGGATAGATGATGAACTCCTTACACAGCAAAGGCACGTC
>NZ_JAAHIG010000614.1:0-3122 GCF_010692305.1 Moorena sp. SIO4G3
TCTGAAAAGCACAGCATACTTCTAGGAATCATTTGAAAGACCTACCCTCTGAAGTAGAGTCTCCTGCTGATCCAGCATTCTCACTAGACTTTCCTCATCCGGATGATCCCATCCTAGAAGGTGAAGTAAACCATGGGTTGCCAGCCAGGCTAGTTCCTTGGATAGGGAATGCCCGTGCTGTTTAGCCTGTTGAACAGCAGTATCTACCGAAATCACGATATCACCCAAGTATATAGGCACCGATAATTGCTTTTGAGGTGATAACTTAGGAGAGTTTACCTCTAAAGCTGCAAAAGCAAGTACATCTGTAGGCTGATTTTTTTTTCGGTACTGGGAATTAAGTGCCTTAATTTCACTATTGTCGGTAAGGCGAAGACTCAATTCGTAGCTCTTCGCCTCCGGTAAATCCGGTTCGAGGCTTGCTAGCCATTGGTCAAACCAGCTTTCCCAAGTGTGGAGGGAAATTGGGCTGCTGGATTGGTTAGTAATGGTTTCAGCGGAATGGGAGCGATTAAAGAAACAATCCTGTACACTCAATTCAAACTTCACACTCAGCGTCTCCAAAAGGCTTGGCTACCAGTAGGGTAACCTACTGGGATTACCTAGCCGATTGGCTAGGTCTGGTCTTGCTTAACCCTGGTTCTAGGACTATGCTTACTGTTCCCTTACCTTTGCTATCTCTTTTGAGATAGGGGTCACCAGTAAGTTAAACTGACTTAACAAACTCTTTAGCTAACGAGTTAGGTAGGCAAGACCCACCATTAAGGCCAATAAACCAGAAACTGTGAGGAAAAAGTGCCTCAGGGATTTACCTCCCTTACGCACCATATTGCGCATGGCCAACTTGGTGTAACTAGGCTTGGGTTCACTTGAACCGCTATCGGCTGGGGCTGTAGTTGTATCCAGACCTTGTTCTGGCTGTTGGTTTTGTGAAGGTGGGTTGCTCATCGAACACAAGTACTCTACGTGATAATTAATTTGCTGATTTTAATGTAACAGCAGACTTAACAATTTTTACCAGGATTTACTCAGAAACTCTAACTGTAGCCTGCTTTATCAATGCACCCTAAACCTAGCGATGCAGCGCCGACCTGCGGGGGTTTCCCCCATGAGCGACTGCATCAAGATAAGGCGAGTTTGTTGCTAAATTTTGCCTAATTCCTGCTTACTTGAAACTTGACCACTGACTATTTATCAGTAATAATCAACCAACTTTGAGAATCACTAATGACCAATCATTAGTGATTAGTTAGTTAATTGATTTTCTTGACGCAGATACGCTTCAATGAATAAGTCAATATTACCATCAACGACATCATTAACTGCTGTGGTTTCGAGACTAGTGCGTAGATCTTTCACCATCTGGTAAGGATGAAACACATAATTTCTAATTTGGTTTCCCCAAGCCGCTTCCACCATGTCCCCTCGAATTTCGGCAATTTCTTGAGCTCGTTGCTCCTCAGCAATCACGAGTAGCTTAGCTTTCAGCAGTACTAAGGCTTTTTCTTTGTTTTGCAATTGAGAACGCTCCTGAGTACAGCGCACAGCCAGGCCGGTAGGAATATGGACAATCCGCACGGCAGTTTCTACCTTATTGACGTTTTGTCCTCCCTTACCACCAGCACGGGAGGTGGTAATTTCTAAATCCTTCTCGGGGATTTCCAGCTCAACGGTATTATCCACCGCAGGCATCACTTCTACTCCAGCAAAACTAGTCTGTCGCTTACCGTTAGCATTAAACGGGGAAATTCTAACCAGTCGATGAGTACCTTTCTCCGCTTTCAGGTAACCATAGGCGCGGAGTCCGTCTATTTCCAGAGTGGCAGACTTAATCCCAGCTTCATCCCCTGGGGAAATTTCCGCTAGGTGGGCTTTATAACCATGGTTCTCTGCCCAACGGGTGTACATGCGCAGTAATATGTCAGCCCAATCTTGGGCATCGGTTCCACCAGCCCCTGCATTGATGGTGAGGACAGCACCTAATGCGTCGTAGGTACCAGATAACAGCTGTTCCAACTCCCAGCGATCCAGTTCTTTATTCAGCTGAGTCAAGTTGGTTTGAGCTTCGGCAAGCAGTGCCTCATCGGTTTCTAGTTCTAGCAACTCCAAGATCGCTTTAGTGTCTTCCAAACTAGATTGCCACTGTTGATACCGTTGGAGGTTAGATTTTAGGTCGTTGAGTTGTTGAAGGGTCTGTTGAGCAGACTTTTGATCATCCCAAAAATCCGGTTGAGCTGCCAGCTGCTCTAAATCTTCAATTTTGGCATTCAGAGCAGCAATGTCAAAGATAGTCCTGGGTTTTACCCAGGCGCTCCGACAATATTTCAACTGCCCGTTTCTGGTCTACGGTTTCCATAATGCTTAAATCCTTTACAACACCATTATACACCACCAGGGGCTCTTAATTGATTTTAACTATTATTATACATTTAAACTATAGTTTAGTATAAAATAGCGATAGCCCGATGGGATCGCAATCTCAAATTCCCCCGTCAAGTCCCTTGACCGTAGGTCACGCTTTCGGCAAAGCCGACGCTGCTTGAGGTGCGAACGCTCCAATTCAAAATTAAAAATTATTAATTCAAAATGACAATCAGTGGGGGCTTTTACCCGCCACTGAGTGAAGACCACAACTCGCTTCGATCCAATTCAAAGTTCAAAATTATTAATTCAAAATGATTCGGACAATTCTATATTTTGAATTTTGAATTACCCAAAGGGTTCAGCCTCTAATGAAGAAGTATGGTTTTGATTTTTTTTAGCAAAATCGACGATTGTTCTATATCCTAAGTATCCCAGAATTGTTGTTGCTAAAATTATGATAAATAATACGATCAATCAGGAATGAATTCTTCCTCGATCGCTGCAAAAATTATTGATTTATTATAGTTAATAAACTATACTATTCATAGTTAAAATTATTTGATACAACTCGACGTTCTCTATCATTCTATATCGAGGCGATCGCCATCGGTTTAAGTAGATATACCCGACTATGGAACAGCCCTGCCCTACTCCCTACGGGCAAAAGAAGCCCCACACCTAATGCGCAGCATAGGTGTGGGATGAATTTTGCACAGAGTATGTATGGAATTGCTATAATATATGTACTGATAAACAAA
>NZ_JAAHIG010000615.1:0-3116 GCF_010692305.1 Moorena sp. SIO4G3
TCTATCTTCCCAAACTCTAAAGAATACTATGCTGCACAACAGTTTCTCGACAACCTCCCCCAAGACTTCCCCCTAGACCGGAAGCAAATGGTTCTAGTTCCCAGTAACCATGACCTCAACTGGGAACTAGAGGAGGCTTAGGATTTATGCGATCGCATTAGTGATCAATCCTTAATCACTAATCAACATTTTCCCTAACCCAATCCTTAAAAGCCCTTATCCCGTTACTTAGTGCTATCTCTACCAATCACCGCTTGATAATTCTAAATATCAAAACAAGCATCAGGTTCAACAGGATTGAGTCAAGCTAATCCCTAATGGCATGATTACTATAGCCTTAGGCACAGCGCTATAACTTTATTCAAGTCTGGAGTTTTATTCAGCCTTACTTAATTCAGCTATATAATCCTTAACTAACAATTCTATTATAAATGGATCTAAATTGCCATGGTGAAATTTTATAGCTAAAGGCACCGTTAATCTTTGCTGATTTTCGTCGTAGGTTCGCTTCCCAAAGTATAAAAAACTCTGGGTACTTTCACGACCTGTCTGCATAGCAAAACTTAGAAAATCTAAGCCAGGAAGATTACCAACAAATTGACCCAGTTGGTAAGCATAGAACCTCTCATTATTATTGGGCAATATAGGATTAGCGAAAATACTGTCTTTGGTATTTCTGTATAGTTCTGAAAATTCAAGCCATCCTAATTTTGTGGCATTATTAATGACCATCTCTACAAATCGAACTTCGCCTCCCACTGCTGTCGGACAAAATAATGGTGGGTTATTAATTTGATACCATTTATCGTTAATAAATCTCCACCAAAAAGAAGGATGTTTTTTCAGGGCTTTAAGTAATTTCCAGATTAAGAAACACGTAAAGGTGGAATAGTCATTTTTAAAATTATCGTTATAATTAGTTTCGGCATCGGTTAAGTCTAATCGTAAGGTAATATCTAAATAAGGATTTATTACCTTTGTTTCGTCAATAAAAAAGTCTAGTGCCCAGCCGACATAACTATTTTTGTATTGATCAGTATCTAAAGGTATAGCGTCGTATTTGTCTAAATAGTAATTTAAATCATCCATGATTTAATTATAGCAATTATTATACCCATGACATACAAATCTCTGGGTTTTAGGGAGCAGGGAGCAGGGAGCAGGGAGCAGGGAATCGGGAATCGGGAATCGGGAATCGGGAATCGGGAATCGGGAATCGGGAATCGGGAATCGGGAATCGGGAATCGGGAATCGGGATGCGCTGCATCAAGACAATGATTTAGGATTGCTATAGTGTCTTGGCAATTTCACGCTATTGGGTGCATCTCACTTTTGCTGTTTGACCCGGTGGGTGGAATGGGCATCTTGGTGGAATGGGCATCTTGGTGGAACGGGCATCTTGGTGGAACGTGCATCTTGGTGGAACGTGCATCTTGGTGGAACGGGCATCTTGGTGGAACGGGCATCTTGCCCGTTACAATCGGACGGACTGTCCCAATACTAGCTACCGATAAAATTAGGGAGAGCCCGTCCCTAAAGCACCACTAGCCACTTTTTTACAAATATGAAATGCACCCTACTTCGTCCTTCCACTTAGCAGATTTTTTAAGTATCTATAATCATCCTCTTACTAGTTATTGATATTAGCGAGGTCGATTTTATCGTCCGTGATAGACATGCAAAATAATAACATCATCTTCTAGGATAGTGTAGTGAATGATATAACCATATTTACCAAAAGCAACTAAAAGTTTACGCAACCCTGCGATGTCATCTACAATTGAACCTCGACGAGGATTTTCCTGTAAACTTTCACCGGAAGAGACAATTTTTTTTACTGCCCGTGCTGCGGCATCAGCATTGTTGATTTTTTTTTATAAATTCGTAATGGCGATTTAAATCATCAATTGCGCTTTTAGTCCAAACTATCTGGGGCATGGGCGTTCTTGATCAGTTCCTAAGCTATTTGCCCATTCGCGCACACGGTTATGATCTACTGATGAACCTTCACGACGATAAGCTTCCAGGGCTAATATACTTTGCTTAACCATTTCCTCTTCAGTGAGAGGTTGAAAATTTAATGCTGAGTCTATCTCTCCGTAATCAAAGGATTCTTCTGTTATTTGGTTGGATTGATTGGTCATTAATTTTTAAAAATCTTCTAAGTTACTAGATGTAATTATAGCGTTTATTGCAGTTATGAGGTAGAATTCTAAACTTCAAAGTCCCCCTTATTAAGGGGGATTTAGGGGGATCGCTTTGTACCTCATAAGTCGTATAATTGCTATATAGCGTTGATCATTGCTATCAGCTACACATGATTTTTACCTTATTCCCTTTTCCCTACTCCCTGCTCCCTTTTACAAAGTGTTGAATTTAGTAAAACAAGTAAGGAAAATAAAAAAATAGCCGTAGAAATACTATCCACGGCTATTTAAAATCCACAATAAGTCAGTTAAAATCGCGATGTCACTAACTTCCCAATTCTAACCCGATGTGATCAGATTGGATTGGCCAAAGGTTACTTAGCCAAGGGGGGAAACCCCCCCAGAAAATGAAAGTGTTATGGCAACAACCAATACTTAGTGATGGTAGTCATCACCTCCCCGGGAACCTCAGTTTGTTCCAGAGGGGTCCATTCAGCAATCTCCGCATAGCCGAGGGAATAAAGCATTTGCATGCTATAGATTACGGCTTCACGAGAACCTTTCAAGACGTGGTGAGCAGGTTGTTTTTTGAAATTTCGGGAAAATTTTTGTGACATCACTAAAAAATTTAACTCATCGGGTTTATATTGATTATTGTAATGATTCTATTTTTAGTTGTCAAGGGTTTTAAAAAAGTTTTTTTTGGGAGTTTTAGGGGGAATAAAAAATCAGCAATAGTCTGAAAGAGATGCTAGCCGAATGCTGTTTTTAAAATTAGTAAAATCGCACTTATGAGGTAGGCTTATAAACCTCAAAGTCCCCCTTATTAAGGGGGATTTAGGGGGATCAAGTTGTACCTTATGAGATATAGAATTGCTATATATAGTGTTTATCGTAGCTATTAGGTGCGCTTGACCCATTAAGAATTAAATTCGCCACGGGTCGCACCTGAGGTACACAGTATTTTTT
>NZ_JAAHIG010000616.1:0-3108 GCF_010692305.1 Moorena sp. SIO4G3
GTGGGGTTTTCACCCACATCCAAAGAACAGTTAGTTGGTTACTGGGGTGTCCGCCCTAGTATCCTTCCCCAACTCATACCCCTTTATTTGCTAAAGGCTCTTAGTTGGAACGAGTCGCACATTCTCCACAAGCGTTTAGATCTTTCACGTTCGCGTAGCGTGACCTACGGTCAATCCAGGTTCCAGTGTGCCCCACCGTACCCAAGGCTGTTACGGTCGATGCCTGGTATTATCCAGGGCACCTCCGCATCCAGCTCCTAAGTAGACCTCTCCAAAAACTTGAAAGGGGAGCATGTCACTTATGCAGCAACATTAGTACGCTTATCTGGGGAATGGGGAATGGGGAATGGGGAATAGGTAATAGGGGGAGCATGGCGAGCAGGTCAATTTGGTGAGAACGCTTGAACTAGAGTGTTTTCAGGGTTTGAATAGCGTACATGAGTTATTTTAGTACTAATGTTGCTGCGAATAAGACATGCTCCCCAATGATCCAATCTCCGCGTCCCCGTGTAAAATCTTATTTGTTTGACAATAAAAAACTTATCGTTCCGAAAATTTTATCTAAATCGGTAATAGTAATTCTCAACTTGCTTTTGGTGAATTCATCGGATACTAATTTTCCAAATTGCCATAATTCTCCATCCGTTACGATCCCATACACGGGAAGTTCCTCAGCTTTATTTAATTTTTGCACAGCAATCAACTCAGCTAGACATTGCCCCCATCCCTCACTAAAATCATTCTTTTTTGCTTCAACAACAATGACGATTGGAAAACCCAAGACGGTCTTACCTAATTCTGATTTTCTTGAGAACAAGTAATCAGGCGTTCCATTTAGTTTAGCATCGTATGTTATGGACTTGTGGCTCCAAAGAGTATATTTATCAATAAAATCTTTATAAACTTCTCTTAAAATTGGATAAATAATATTTTCGCATCTTGATGATTCAGATGTGTATATATCCATGTTCTGTTCGCTGAATTCAAATTCCTTAACAAACAGATCGGAAGGTTTTAGATCTGTAATTTCAATAAAGTCTTTTTCCAAATACTTGATATTATACTCTTCTTGAACTTGAGCAATAGTTTTATAATCACTAAAAGCCATTAATAACTCCTATTTTATTTTCAATCTAACAATCGAGTTTTGAAGCCCGCTAATTATGCCCACTTTACAAGCAATTGTACTAGATCCGATCGCTCCATAACTACACTCCTACAATAAAAACTACTAGCGTTCTGCATTTTACATTGAGAGGCGGCTGTTGTCTTAAGCAGTGCCTCAGAAGTACATACCAACCTCCCTTCGCTGCTGATAAACAGGCAGCTGCCTCTACCCAAGAGGATATCAACGATCAGCGATCGCACTACAAAAGAGCGATCGTGCTCATTATACTTTCAGAACCTTCAGTATTTCATCATTTGCCTGGTACTCATATTTATTTCTGATGAAATTTTCAGCCACTTTCATCCTTGTTAACGTTGATTCCCCGCTGGACAGTTTCTCTTCTTTTGGTACATAAACTTTCCTTTGAAAGACGTTCGTAGCTATATAATTTGCCCATGGATCTACTATAATATCCACAGCTACTTTCCAATTACCATTTCCATGGGGCTTAATCTTTACATAAGTATGTCCCCACTTTTGATCTGTTACTATCTGTATCGTCTCACGGCTTATCTTGCCTTGATTTGCCAATATCAACGCTGCTTCTATTGCGTTAACATCACAATCACCATATCGTGCAATTCGACAACGGCTGAGATAATCTATTATTTCACTATAATTTCCAGCATTTAGATCAATTTGCTTTGGTTGTATGTATTCTGCTTTTAATTTTTGCAAACGGATTAGTGGGGCATCCGTCTCTTGCCCAAATTTATTTTTTTATGGCTTGAGTAACCCCTGATATCCAGTTAACTTGGTACCGTTCTCGATCCACTCTGTTGTGTTCTTCTTAAATACCTCGGTTTTATTTTTAACTCACCTCCACCTGTATAACCAGTTACTGAAAATTTCTAAAAATAACTAACTTGATTGGTGTTTTTTTTTAAGTATTCTATTGCCATATTCACCATTTTTATCTCCTTTACTTGTTTAAGAGCGTAGTTAACTGGATAATCTGCTTATTGAGTAGCTCGCCTGTAAACTGCTTCTGTAAATAAGACTATTTCCAAGAATAATTTCTGAATTTTTTGACTTAAAACCCTTTTTCTAGGCGTAGTGGGCCAGCAAGGTTAAAACAGTTCAATCTAAACTCTAACCGATCGCTTGTAAATTCTCAATAACCGCTGTGGGTTCAAACAAATGGGTATTGAGCTGGCCCCCTTGTCAAGAGTGCATAAATCTGGTTCAACAAAGATATGACTGAAAACCCCGTGCAAGTGAAAGATGACCAACTCACCGACCTTCATGAGGTCGAGAAGCTGCGTGTGCTTGTCGGGCAACAGGCTGAAATGATAGCAGCTCGGGAGTTGCAAAATAAAGAGAAGTCCCAAGCGCATCGGTGAATTGGAGGAAGAGTTACGAGGGAAAAAGAAGCTGAATAAAAAGCCCCAACTGAGTGCGAGTAAGCGTGGGAGTAGGCAAGCAGCAGGAGCAACAGCACGGAGACGGAAAACGTCCGCGCCTCAGCTAAAGGTCGTAAGAAAGCTCAGTTCGTGGTGGACAGTTCAGTCCTCCCTCATTTTCTCTATCTTCTGCATAAATCTTAAAATCATACACCTAAAAGCCTCAGAACACGGGGTTTTGGCTTGGGGAATTCGATAAACGCGATCGCTTACATGTCACCCTTGACTTGGCATAGTGCGATCGCGAAGCGGAGGCCGAAGGCCACATCGCTTTTTTTACACCAGTGCTTCTTCCCATTTCCCGCCTTTAACGACTCCCGACTCCCGACTCCCGACTCCCTACCCCCGACACCCTACCCCCGACACCCGACACCCGACACCCGACACCCGACACCCGACTCCCGACTCCCGACTCCAGACTCCCGACTCCCGACCCCTTGACCAACCGCAAAGTTCAAGAGATAATTTTCTTGTAATTATTTAACAAATCTTAAAATACTAACCTTGCAGAGAACAGAATAGCACACGTCTGAACTC
>NZ_JAAHIG010000617.1:0-3103 GCF_010692305.1 Moorena sp. SIO4G3
TACGTTAACAATTTGGAGAGATAGGGGGATAGGGAGATAGGGAGATGGGGAGATAGGGAGATAGGGGGATAGGGAGATAGGGGGATAGGGGGATAGGGAAATAGGGAGATAGGGGGATAGGGGGATAAGGGGAATTTTTATTAAAAAAAAGGTATTTTTAACCTTAAAAAAACCCTCTCTCCATCAAACTCCCTCCCCATCTCACCATCTCCCCACCTCCCCACCTCCCCATCTCACCATCTCCCCACCTCCCCACCTCCCCATCTCCCCACCTCCCCATCTCCCCACCTCCCCATCTCCCCATCTCCCCACCAGAAACATGGAACCACTCTTACAAATCCGTCCCCATTATCGCGTTGAAATTATTCAACCCAATCATGTTTATCTATTGGCCGAAAACGCCACCCACGCTTTAACGGGGGAATTTTACTGTCATTTGATGCCCCTGCTGGATGGTCAGTATACCTACGAGGAAATTTGTGAACGACTCACCGACCACGCTGACCGAGACCAGGTGGCTTATGTGATTGAAAATTTGTATGACAAAGGGTACATCGCTGCAAAGGTGCCTGAATTGTCAGACGCTGCTGCTGCTTTCTGGAGTTTGCTGGGAGTAGAACCCCAAACTGCTTATGATTGTTTGCGGCAAGTCGTAGTTTATGTCACTGCTGTGGGGAATGTTTCAACTCAACCCTTGACCGATAAACTCACAACCGTTGGCATTCAAACCCAACCCTGGACAGGTAAACCCCCAGTCACCGATTTACCCACTCTGTTAGTCGTGCTTACCGATGACTATCTACAACCGAAACTAGCTCAGATTAATCAAGTTGCCCTAGATACTAAGCAACCCTGGCTGTTGGCGAAACCAATAGGAGGACTGTTGTGGTTTGGTCCGATCTTTGAACCAGGAATAACTGGCTGTTGGGAATGTTTAGCCCATCGTCTGCGGGGCAACCGGGAAGTAGAAGCGTCGGTGCTGAAGCAGAAGGGAAAGGCGGGAGCTGTTGCAGAAGAGGGGAATCGGGAGTCGGGAGTCGGGAATCGGGAGTCGGGAATCGGGAATCGGGAGTCGGGAATCGGGAATCGGGGAGAAGAATTGACCCAAACACAATCAGAAACTGTTAATCAGTCTCAAACCCCGAATCATCAAGTTGAGTTTGGTCGGGTGACGGGATGTTTGCCTACTTCCAACGCTTTCCTCAGTTCTACTTTAGAGACTGGCCTGAATTTAGTTACCACGGAAGTGGCTAAATGGATTGTGCAACTGGGGGTAGAGGAAACTGCTAACTTGGCCACGTTGGTGGGGAAAGTGATTACCCTCAATCAAACTAACCTTAGCACTGAAACCCATCAGCTCTCCCATCGCCCGCAATGTGCTGCTTGTGGGAATCCTCAACTTTTAAGCGATCGCGCTCATCAACCCGTTACCTTAGTCAATCGTAAAAAGCAATACACTACCGATGGCGGACATCGTGCCTTTACCCCCGATCAAACCCTGAAACGCTACCAACACCTGGTTAGTCCCATCACTGGAGTTGTCAGTGCCTTAATCCGTTCGTCTGACCCAGACAGTGCCCTGCTCCATACCTATCATTCCATTCATAGTTACGGTGCTGCCACCAATAATTTGAACCGTTTGCGTCGTATGTTGGGTCATAAAAGTGCTGGCAAAGGGAAAACTGACCGTCAAGCCAAAGCCAGTGGGTTCTGTGAAGCGGTAGAACGCTATTCCAGTATCTATCATGGGGATGAACCCCGGATTGTTTCTACCTTAGGGGAGTTGGGAGATACGGCTATTCCTCCCGAACAGGTGATGCAGTTTAGTGAGTATCAGTACGCTCACCGAGAAACCTTGAACCAAGCCAGAGTGGATCACAATTGGGTGCCCCAACGGTTTGATAGCAGCCAAGCCATTGAATGGACACCAGTTTGGTCTTTAGTGACACAAACCCATAGCTATCTGCCCACCGCCTTCTGTTATTACAACTATCCCGCATCAAAGGATCATCACTTCTGTTCTGCTGACTCCAATGGTAATGCCGCTGGCAATACCTTGGAAGAAGCGATTTTGCAGGGGTTTATGGAATTGGTGGAACGGGATAGCGTGGCTATTTGGTGGTACAACTCCCTGCAATGTCCGGGAGTGGATTTAGCCAGCTTTGATGACCCCTATCTGGTAGAGTTACAACAACTATACCGCGATCGCAAACGTGACTTGTGGGTGCTGGATATTACCAGTGATTTAGGCATTCCCGCCTTTGCTGCCGTCTCAGCCCGCACCGATCAGGAACAAGAAGGGATTATTGCCGGGTTTGGTGCCCATCTCGATCCTCGGATTGCCATTTTACGGGCAGTCACAGAAATGAACCAACTGGGATTTCATGTGGATGAGGTGGAACCCAGTAAAACCGGGTCTTGGGAAGAATGGAATAAACATAATCTAAACCGCAAAGACCATCCCTACATGGTTCCCAATCCTGACATTCCCCTCAAGCTTTACAGTGACTATGCTCAACAGTGGAGTGATGATATTTATGAGGATGTGATGACCTGTGTCAACATTGCCCAGTCCGCAGGCATGGAAACCCTAGTTCTAGACCAAACCCGCCCGGATATTGGCTTAAATGTGGTCAAAGTGATTGTACCAGGGATGCGCCATTTCTGGGCAAGATTCGCCCCCGGTCGGTTGTATGATGTCCCCGTTAAGTTAGGCTTGTTCGCGGAACCCTTAACAGAAGATCAACTTAATCCGATCCCGATGATTTTGTAGGAATTGGGAACAGGGAATCGGGAGTGGGGAATCGGGAATCGGGAATCGGGAATCGGAACCCACCCCTAACCCCTCCCAGGAGGGGAACGGGAATCGGGAATCGGGAATCGGGAATCGGGAATCGGGAACAGTGGACAAGAATTCACTCCCCATCTCCCCATCTCCCCATCTCCCCATCTCCCCACCTCCCCACCTCCCCATCTCCCCACCTCCCCATCACCCCATCTCCCCATCTCCCCATCTCCCCATCTCAGCTAGTAGCGGGGAAACTGCCACCAATGAAGTGAATATCACTGAAGGTTTCGATCCACAGACGAGCGCCACAATCGA
>NZ_JAAHIG010000618.1:0-3094 GCF_010692305.1 Moorena sp. SIO4G3
AAAATTAAACTGGTGGATAGAGTACTACCCAGCAGCACCCACCAAGGTTTAGGTTTGCCACAAAGTTGGTAAACAAAGTAATAGGCTAATCCTGCCAAGTAGGCAGCTAGCAAAAGATTAAAAACTACTGGTTGACCAACTGCAGCAAACATTGATACGACAAAGAGTACAGTGACGATACCAGGAGCCAAAAAAGCTTTCTGATTTAAATCCCGTCCTGTTGACAAGATGGGAAACAGTTGGGTGAAGGTGACATAATCGGTCTGAGGCTTTGGTATCTTGCTAATCGGTTTTAGGGGTTTTTCTATGGCAATAGTGTGGGATGGGATGGATGGCAAATCAAGGGATGTCGTTACCTCGCACTCAAAGATGAATTTTGGACCATCGTGACCCAACTCAATCCGATCCCCTGACTGCAATTCCTGACAACCCTGCAAATATTCGCCATTCACATAGGTGCCATTCACACTATCAAGGTCACAAATTTCCCAGCGGGGACAGCCATTTTTTAGAGGGGTCAGAGGGCTAATTACCGCATGACGGCGCGATACGCTGACGTAGCGATAGGGATCTAAGGAAATTTTACAGTTAGGGTCACGTCCAATGACGTTATCCTCTAATTCAGAAAGGGGTAGTACGGCAAGTATCTCTTTGTTATCACTAGTGGAAAGCTGGCGCAGAAATCCACTGTAAACTTGACCAGTCATTGCTACTTTGGTCGTTATTGGTTATTCACACTCCCCATGCTAATCCGGCAGGGGATTCTAGTTTCAAGAACGTTTCTTTCCTTTGCAGATCTCTCGATCAACACAGATATAGGAAACATCGACCCTGTCAGCCATGCAGAACGCGAGTGGGGGTTTTGACGGCAGTCGCTCATGGCGCATGGGTCTGTGTGCGATCGCAGTGTTCCGCACCTGTCAGCCATGCAAAGCGCGAGTGGTTTGAATTTACCGTAAGACAGTTGAGCCTTGTCTTGATGCAGTCGCTCATGGGGGAAACCCCCAAGACCGCGCTGCATCGCTAATCAATAAGTTTTACACCTTTTATGCATAGCCTACCAACCATAAAGGCTCAACGTAATCAGGTTTGGTCTCCGGGGGAAACCCCCGCAGGTCGGCGCTGCATCGCTCTCCAGCCCAGTAGGAAACCCCTTTGGCCGACTGGCTCCCCAAGAACGCGCTGCATCCGTTCCGTACTTCCCAAATGCCCAACGGTCGCCTTAGCAGAGCCTTTGGATTACTTTGGCTGCATTAACATCACCAGGATAGTAATCAGTTGTGCAACGTTTTTGTATATCCTTGGATCCTAATCACCCATAGTTTTCGATGGTTTATAGCAAAGGAATTGCACCACCAAACGAATTACACTACTATTTTTTCAAATGTCCTTAGCCCTTTATATTCGCCCTGGCATCAAGCACCGCTAGGTAGAAAGAGAGACCACCAATAGGAATACTAGCAGCGAGGATAATTCCAGTCACCAACTTACCTAACTCGGGGTCACCATAGGAAAGTTCAAAAATTGAACCCACAGCCGCAATCCCAGCAACACAGGCAATCATCAAAAACAGAGCACTTTTTGGTGTCATCATAAGCTTTTTTGTGACAGATTATTATCAGAAATCATAAGACTTAAATTAGCTGTGGCGCAATCAATTAGAGCTAACCGCTAAGTAATAGGTCATATCTAGTGATTTTTACTATTTATCATGCTTGGGTGTTAGTTAATTAAGCATTGAATATTGACAATTGCAAATTTTTAATTTATACCTTAATTTATACCGATAATATAAACCCTATTATAAGTGATTAACCGAACTTCCGATCAAGTTTATAAGAGCAGTCACAGTTGAGTAAATTGTAGAAGGTTAAGGGAGTAGAAAGATTACTGTGACTATAGCAACTGTGACTATAGCAATCGTAATTTAAAATTGAACAATAACAGGTGCTTATAGTCTTTTCCATCACCCGATCACGACCTCACCAGAGGTTTCACAAATAAAATCAGATTGGTATAGTTATTTAATGGGTTTCACCGCTTGGGCTGAGAACCCGTGCTTATTCAATTCTTCAGTTAAGGCTAGACCATTTTGCACCCGATCAACAAACATCACTCCTTTAAGGTGGTCTATCTCATGCTGAATGACGCGAGATAGTAATCCATTCGCCTTTAAGGTTCTAGGGCGTCCGTTTTGATCCTTGTAGGCTACTTCAATGTCGTCTGGACGGGTGACATCTAAATAGACACCGGGAATGCTCAAACAACCTTCCTGGCCATCACAAGGGGTGGTACCAAAACTCTTGATGTCTGGGTTAATTAACACCAGCGGTGGGTTGTCTGGGTTATTAGGCTCACAGTCAACCACAATCATTTGCTTATTAATCCCGACCTGAGGTGCTGCCAAACCGATACCATCTGCACTGTACATGGTTTGCAGCATTTGCTCAGCTAATTTCCGGATGTTGTGGTCTACTTTAGCAACCCGCTTGGCAGGCTGACGCAGGACGCGATCGCCTAGATAATGAATTGTTAATGGTGGATTCTCTAATTTTTTCTTTTCAACGATAAGTTCAGCAGTCATGGGGTTATCGACTTGTTAGTCAGGCTATGGTTAGGGTTAGACTAGAGCTGCTAAGGGATTAGAACACTCAACAGACAGATGCTTTAACAGAGTACCTAAGACAGAGTGGCTAAGTTGGTTTATTATTATAGTCTTGCCTCGCTTTCTTTAGTTTATCATGCCCCACGCCCCAAGAGCCTTCGCGCTGGGGTGCGACAAGGCGCGAGGTTCAACGGCCACACCGAACGCGCACCAAGAGAGGGGATGGGGACTGCGCCCCAATGATTTCATTGATTATCCCTGGTCGCCCATAGGTGGGAATTATTTCAGAATCGTACGTTTCTTGTGATTTATTACTATCCCAAAATTCTTTTACAGCTTTTGATTTTCCTTGAAACTAGCAGCTGCTACGGAAAACTGACACAACACGGTATAAACCGTATTAATGTTCCCTTCCTGCTTCTTTCCAGTTACCTGGCATTTCATAGGGTGTCGGCACTTCCTATTCCACAGGCTCAAACCGAGTAGCTC
>NZ_JAAHIG010000619.1:0-3072 GCF_010692305.1 Moorena sp. SIO4G3
ATGTGGGACCATAGTTGGAGCTCGTGGGCTAGGAACTGGAGGGTTCTCGGGTCTCGGTGTCGGTCTTGGCAGGTTGGGAACCGCCAGGGTGGTGGGTACTGTCGCCATCGTTGGGAGCACTTCTGTCAGGGGGTGTGTCATTGATAGGAGGCTCGGGTTTAGGAGGCTCGGGTTTAGGAGGCTCGGGTTTAGGAGGCTCGGGTTTAGGAGGCTCGGGTTTAGGAGGCTCGGGTTTAGGAGGCTCGGGTTTAGGAGGGTCTATTATTATGATAGGGTTTGTTATGATAGGGCGTGAATCGTCCTTGTTAGGATCTGGCTCAGGGTTCGGTTCAGATTCGGAATCATCTATCAACTTAAACTTACCGTCGTTCCCGTTCCTGAAAGCATCCAAACCTAACTTGATTTCCCCATTATTTCTTTTTTGTTCTATGTTTTGTCTCTGCTCTTTGGTGATCTTTTCCTGACTAACAAACTCTATATCACCAGCATTACCACTTAGATTACCACCATCACGTTGACTCCCAGCTCCTGTCTTGATCTCCAACTTAAACTTATCAAAGTCGATATTATCTAAATTTGGAACCTGAAACGTTACTTTTCCAGCATTTCCAGGGACTTCTACCTCGGTTTTTATTATGATATCGACTGTTTTTCCCGCTGTTGTAATCCTGCCCTCTTTAGTTTCCAAAAATACATTACCAGAATTATTACCATTTCTTTCTGTGGTTGTTATTTCGGTAAACGTTAAACCACTATTGCGAAAAATAATGTCACCTTTAGCAGATAAGATTACAGGACCAGCATTATTATTTTGAATTCCAGGAGCATTATTATTACGACCATTCCCAGGATTACTGGTGTTTATATTCCCAATGGTGATACTCCCTTCGGATGAAGCATCTCCAGAATTTACCGTAACTTGATTGCTCAATTCATCCTTATTCAAACCCGCCCTCAAAATCAAGGCACGAGTCTTTCTTAAGGTTTGATTCTCTAATTTGTTTAAAGTATCACTATCTAATTCGTTACGCTTTGAAGTAGAAACTAACTCTAATAAATTTTCTCGCTGAGTATCTGTTAACTCTAAATCTAAATCTGCTAGCCCAGTATCTGGTACAGTGATTGTGATCTTCCCACCTTCAATATTTCCTGTAGACTCTACTTTAAGAGAAGACCCTGTGTAATCCCCAAACGTAACATCCCCAACAGCGGTGATAATTGGGTCTTGGAGGCTAAAAAAGTTTTTTGGTTCACCAGCTAAATTCTCAATTGAGAAATTACCGCCACTGGCAAAGTGAGCATCTGTAGAGATCCTGCCATCGCTGACCAAGCTCAGGTCGCCACCACTCTGGAAGCGGGTGTTGGGATTCTTCAGTGCTAGGATATCAATGCCCGGATCCTGCTTAATGCCCTGATCCTGGTTCACGCCCCCATCCCCCTGAATCTTGAGGTTTCCTCCTGCTACCGCTTGGAAGGAATTATCTGCTGTGTCCCTAATCCGCACCGTCTCCTTAGCCAATAGGGTTAAGTCCCCCGTGGTAGATAGCTGGCTTTCGCTCAAATTGAGGTTATTGTTAGCAGACAGGGTAATGTTATCGCTAGATATCTCACTTGCACTCAGAGTCAAGTCATTGTTGGCAGACAGGGTGGTGTTCTTACTAGATAGCTGGCTTGAACTCAGAGTCAGGTTATTGTTGGCAGAAACAGTCAAGTTATTATTAGCAGACAGGATTGCTCTTTGTGCTGTTAGGTCCTTAACAGTTACATCCCCAGGCGCTATAGTGATGCCAGAACTAGTCAAGGTCACGGTTTTATTATCACCATTATCCGTGAATTCTGTGGCATGACTCACACCATCCCCGGTTAATAGCTCAGCTAAAGAGAGCGGTGTAAAAGATTGTTCTGCTGTGGAAGGATCTGAGGGTAGGGGTTCAACTTCCAAATTCAGCAACAGTCCTTCCTGGCTAATTTTTACCAAACGTTCCCCAGGCACAGCAGCTATAGTAATTGTTGCGTCTGGAAGCTCCAGTTGATTGGTGTTGATGACAGTACCACCGATTAAACTGAGGTTATTGCCTGCTGCGACTTCTAGCTTACCCTCATTAAAAATTAGTCCCGGTGTCTCGGATGTATCAAACGCAAAGGCACTGGGTGTACCGACTAAGGTAGAGTAGTCATTGGCACTAAAGGCATTAAACCAATTGTCATCACCAAAGCCAATCCTAGTCGCCGTAGTTGCGGTGAATGAAGCGGGTACATTCAGCTGGGCATTAGCACCAAAAATTATCCCGGCTGGGTTCATTAAAAACAGGTTAGGGTTGCCCTCCCCTGTGATTTTTATCAGACCGTTGATCACAGAAGCATTACCACCGGTGACCCGACTCAGAATGTTTTTTATACCCGGTTGAGATAGGAAGTTAGCAATTTGGTCTTGGTCTAGACCAAACTCGAGAAAGCTGTGAAAGAGATTATCTCCAGAGCGAATGCCACCATCAATGTCAAATTGATTGTCTTGATTGCCATTTGGGGTGACTTGGGTCTGAGTGCCATCATCGGCTGGAATAGGCTGTGCTTGAGTTGGCATGACACCAATATGGGCTACCAACAAAGATACGGCTGCCAGGGACTGGCTGATTTGACTCACAGCTAATTTGATTTGGCTCATGGGTAATATCGTTTTTAATCGGCTATCCTGAATTCCAAAATGCATTAGTCAACTACAGGATGAGATTAGCAATTTCCTAATACGTCTGTTTTTAAGCTGAGGTCAGATGCACCCTGGGGTATCAGCTGCTTAGGAGTGAATCACACTGAATCACACTGAATCACACTGAATCACAATACTGAGGGGAATAGTACTATGAGTCAGGGTTTGGTAAACATCAGGCTGGTGACCTTAACTGAAATCTTGAAGCCTTTATGAAGATCTAAGTATATACACTAGTATTATATATACTCTTTTATTATGAACATTACTGATTAACTTTGTTCCCGTTAATTTATATTAACTTCATTAAATCTTTTAGATCGGAAGAGCGTCGTTTAGGTTGCTATATATTGTTAGATAGGGGA
>NZ_JAAHIG010000062.1:0-32409 GCF_010692305.1 Moorena sp. SIO4G3
ACGCTACCTGAGTGAATTAGCCCCAAAACCCATCCAAACCAGGGTATATAGATGCCTGATATCAGCCCATTCTTTGGATTGACCCAATAGAGCTTACTTGGGCATCATATAGACGGGAGGTGTTTTCCATATCAATGCTGTCTGAGTTTAGTCACCAGTCAGAATATGGCATTTGTAGCCAATTTGAGAAGGTAACACCTTCCATCACTGGAAAAGAAGGACTCTTCCTAGGGTAGCGATCGCCCTTTCTGGACTTTTGTCAGTCAACCAGGGGGTTCGGCACTGACAATTGTATGATTGTAGTACCAAATGGCTGTAAAAAACCTCAAAATTTTCTTTTGTATCTTATTAACTTGAGATAAAGTAGTAGTCAATTCATAGTTAAGCGTTAAATAACCAACAAAAAAAATCCCCATCCGCAGTTGGGGAACAAGTGCAAACTTACTTGGTTTACTGGATCATACATCACCAACTATTATAGCCATTGACATCGCTCACTTCCATTACTATTCCATTATTGCTCGCATTTTTAATTGTTACGTATTCCGAATTTGACGTGTCAATATATGTTGGTGAAGTCTTACCATTACCTACTAACTTCCGCCTGTCTAGAACGTCATTTGTGTAAATGTAGACTAGTCCTATATATTTGGAATTCGTATTTTTTACATTCGCACTAACCATTTTTACATTTGGCTCTAGAGTTATTATTAACTCATCACCTACATTTAAATTTTGAGTTTCACAACCATTGTTAGTTACTACCAAATGACAATATGGAGCGGCTGCCTGTGCTGGTTGAATATAACAAACCAGCATGCAAACCCCTATGATGACTGCACTTAAACACAGCTTTACGAATTTAGTCATTATTAAACCTCTACAATTCCCGATAAATCAGAGTTGAAATTATTCAACTGTTATCAGTTTATAAAAAAGATTTATTTTTAAACTCATAAACCTCATGTAAAACCTCATGTAAAATCTCATGTAAAATCTCATGTAATACCAAAATTGGTATAAAACCTCATATAAAATCTCATATAATACCAATTTAGTATAAAATATAACTGACAAAAATACAATTTAATGAATACAACATTAAACGTATTAATAAGGGGTCATTTTCAGCACCAAACACCCCGAAAATCAAAGGTTTCACAATCCACACTCCTACAACCCATTACCTCTGATGCTACCTTAGGCATAAGTCAGTAAACCCATACTTTAGCGCTTGTCCCCGGCTGCTGCGGCTGGGGATTCTTTTCTACCAGTGATGTAAACTACAGTCGATGAATCAGGATTCCGGAAATACTTACGTAGGAATAAATTTACTTGGGCACATAGGTTCCCTCAAAACCCTGCTACTGTCCCACCCCTGTGATGGGCTACGCACAGCCAAAGGCGATTGGTCATAGGCCACGCTACGCTCCGGAAGCGTTCGCAAAGCGTGGCCTACGGCCTCAGCTTCCTCTCTAACAACTTCAGGAAGCTACCTACCTGTTTGATCCGTTCTGGAAACGTAAGTATAGCGACCGGAGAATCAGAAAGATTTTGACAAAGTATACAGGTGAAGTGCCTTGAAGGGGGATTATCGGCATTTAAGGTAGATTGTCCAGGCGAAAATATCTGGAATGGGCTTGCATGTCTACCACAGTATCCCGCGTGGATATAAACTATAATGAAGTAGCTGATTTCGCTCAACTATTTACTGGGCAAGCTTTTTATCCTTTTTGATCCACTCCAGTTAGCAAAAATTAGCGAACGGTGAGTGCTAAGGCTGCCTGGATCAAAGGTTTATACAATTGTTCGCTTAGCGTGGCCTTTTGGCCATGGATGTTAATCCGGACAAAATGGCAGCCAACGCTGCATCCGACGCTGTTTGCTTTGGGGATATTGGCCGAACCATGGGACGAACGGGAATCCAACGGGTCTTGCTTCACCTCCCCTGTCTGGATCAGGGCAGACAGCATCTATAAACAGGTCGTCAGGTGGGTCAGATCTGCCCACTTACAGGGTTGACCTATCCAGGTCTTCAACGCATTATAGATTCAGGAGTTTTTTTCACAGCATTCCTATGGTAAGAGTGGTTTCTGTCCGAACGAATGCTGGCTCCCAATCACGCTTTGTCAAGTCTGGCAACTCCTTTACAGATAAAGAGTTGAGCACTTTTGACTTCACTTTTTGTCAGTCAACCAGGTGCCTAACTCAACGGGCGATTTTCAACTTGAGTCTTACAAAACTGAGATGCACTCTGTCAAAAGCCTTTTAGTGGAACTTTATATTTTGTGGGAAAAAAGAAAAGTTTTACTTATCGATATGCACAAGCCGTGACCCAAAATGAGTTCTATTTATAGTTTGTATTATTGCAGTGAGGCTGAGTCGGAAATGATTCAGGCTGAATCATTGAAATTTATAACGGGTGAGGGAATCGAAGGAGATCGGTATTTCCTTGGCAAGGGTACATTCTCCAGTGAATTGTCGGGAACTCCTGATTATCAAGTCACATTAATTGAATCAGAAGAGATCGATAAATTTAATAGTGATAATGGATTGAATCTCACCTATGGCTCATTTCGCCGAAATGTCATAACTCAAGGAATCAAATTGAATCCCTTGATAGGGAAAAAATTTTTAATCGGTGATGTTGTACTTGAGGGTATTAGGTATTGTGAACCTTGCTCTCATCTGGCTAAATTCCTTGGCCAAGAAGTCCTGTCTCAAATGGTAGGTCGCTGTGGCTTAAGGGCAAAAATCATTTCAGGTGGTGTTGCTACATCAGGTCAAGAGATAAGAGTTGTTGAGAAATAAGGGCGATCGCGCCTCTTCCTTCATAAGGTTGGCGGTGGTTATATGTTTATTCATCTTGATGGTTAGTTTTACACACTTTGACCCTATGTGATTAACCAGATATATTTTTCTAGCGATGGAACTTATTTGAGTTGATCAAATTCCTTCTCACTAATCCCTAACTGCTTCAGTATTTCTCGAAATAACCAACTTCCAATCTCAGCATTACCATGAACAGGAATAGTGGTTGACCGTCCATCCGGATGCTTCCAACGGGCATGACTTCCTTTTTGACGAACTTTCTGAAAGCCTAATTTTTTAGCCACTTTTTCTAAGGTTTTAGCTTTAGCTGGCATGAAAAACAGTTACCTCGACATCATCAGGTAAAATTTTGCCTTCTTCGAGGTATTCTTCTTGAATCATCTCAAAAACAGGATTTAATTCACAGAGGGCTTCCTCAGGAGTTTCTCCCCAGGCATGACATCCTTTAATCGCTGGAATATAGGCGACAAAAGTTCCGTTGTCATCTGGACGTAAAATAATTTTATAGTCCTTTAATGATTTCATTATATCGGCTAATGTTGACTTCTTTTGAATTTTATCTAGGCAGGTTCGCATAGGGCTAGGAATTTCCACTCCTTGTGGTTTCTAGATCCTGTCTTATTTTTGATTTGTTCAAGGGACAGTTTTTTAATTTTTTATATGAGTCGATTTTCGCTTAGTGGTATTTGCTATCATGATTAATTACGTTTCTTTGATTAGATTTTTTGACTTAGTATAACACGATCGCACAAGCGCGGAAGCTGAGACCTTGGCCTTTCGGCCACGCTAAGCGAATGGCCACGCTTTGGGAACGCTTCATCGCCTTTGGCGGCTGCTTTGCAGCATCGCACTTATTAAAGAGAAAATCTTAATGCCAAAGAGACGGGGCATAACTCTTTGAAGCAATTTAAACCTACAACAGATCAATCTCATCCATACTCAACCCTGTATATTGGGCAATATCCTGAGCAGGTAACCCTGCGGCCTTCATCTGCTTAGCAATCTGCTGTTTTTCTTCCTGTCTACCTTCTGCTCTACCTTGTTGTCTACCTTGTTTGATACCTTGTTCTATGCCTTGTCTTGATGCAGTCGCTCATGGGGGAAACCCCCAAGACCGCGCTGCATCGCTGTTCCAAGGTTTCATCAATCAAGGTTTGGGTAACATTGTACATATCCCGGTAGACCTTCAGGCTATCCTGATACAGCGCTTGCTCCGCAGATGAGAAATTGGCAATTTCTGCCACATCAAATAACTGGGCAAACACATCCTCTTGCAACGGTAATGGGGGTTCATTCAGCTGGGCTAGGTGTTTGAATAAAAATAACCACTTGTCAAAATGGGACTCCAACTCATCAAGAGACTTGGTGAATTTGGGTAGCTCAACATAAATAAACTTGAGCTTATCGTAGAACACCTCACAGTGCTGATTTTTCAACTCCACTACATGTAGCAGTTCCGACTCGTGCTTGTGGTCATCAAATACAAAATCTAGAATGCCAACCGTATAAACTGCCGTGAGCTCATAGTTCCAAAATCCCTGTTGCGCCTGTTCTTGGATCGGGAAAGTAGAATAATAGACACTTCTATCCTTAAACAAATTTTGCTTAGCCTTCTGCATTTCTACGATGAACCGTTCACCAGTCTCGCTCTGACAATAAATATCAAAAATAGCCCTTCGATCCACGAAAGTATTGCCCAAAAACTCTGGATTCTTAAAGGTAACATCTTTCAGGTGATGATGGGGAGGCAACAGAGTATTCAAGAAGTCGATCGCTGAAAGCGGGACTTCGTCCATCAACAGTGCCTTGTTTGGCTCAGTGCCAAAGACACGTTTAAACCCGAAATCCGTGAGCAGGTCTATGTATTTATCTGGCAACGGGAAAACCATATCAAAATGCTTTGATGGCTGATAGGGAATAGGGAATAGGGAGCAGGGAGCAGGGAGCAGGGAGCAGGGAGCAGGGAGCAGGGAGCAGGAAACTTATGTTTATAAATTCTAACAATTCATTGAGGATTGCTATATAGCATTTTATAGCCTAATGAGGTACAAATTTTTTTCCCTATTGCCTATTGCCTATTGCCTATTGCCTATTGCCTATTGCCTATTGCCTATTGCCTAAAACCTAAAACCTAAAACCTAGAACCTAAAACCTAGAACAAAAGTACCTCACCCAAATTGCTAGATTCAATCCATAGCACTTCTGAAAAACTCAATTGTTTCTTTCAACGCCACAATAAACCGATCAATCTCTTCAAAAGTATTATAAAAATACAAACTAGCTCGTGCTGTACCAGTGACTCCTAAACGATGGTGCAAGGGTTGAGTACAATGATTTCCAGAACGAATTGCTACACCGTCTTGATCCAAAAGCGTAGATACATCACTAGCATCCAATCCTTTAACATTAAATGTTGCTAAGGCTGCCCTACCTTTCCCATCTATTGTTGGTTGGGGACCATAAAGTATTAGATCGGGAATTTCTTGCAACTGCTTAAACAAATAAGCGGTTAATTCCTCTTCATAGCTATGGATAGTATCCATACCCAAGCCAGTCAAATAGTCTACCGCAGCACCAAGTGCGATCGCTTGAGCAATGGCTGGTGTACCTGCTTCAAATTTATGGGGTAAATCCCCATAGGTGGAGTGATCCAGAAATACTTCGGCAATCATTTCACCACCACCTAAAAATGGAGGCATGGCTTGGAGTAAGTCCAGTTTCCCATACAGAAAACCAATCCCCGTGGAAGCACACATTTTATGACCCGATGCCACTAGCCAATCACAATTCATAGCTTGGACATCAATGGGCATATGGGGGATACTTTGGCAAGCATCAATCATTACCCTAGCGCCATAGTCGTGTGCGATCGCAATAATGTCGTCTACGGGATTAATACATCCCAAAGTATTCGAGACATGAACCACACTTACCAGTTTGGTTTTCTCAGAAATCAGCTGTCGGAACTGTTGTAAATCAAACTCCTGAGTCTCCTTCAATCCCACATACTTTAGTATTGCTCCAGTTTTCTGAGCAATAATTTGCCAAGGCACCAGATTGCTGTGGTGTTCCATCACCGAGAGAATAATTTCATCTCCCTGGTGCAGATTTTCCAAACCCCAGCTGTAAGCCACTAAGTTAATCGCTTCCGAAGCATTGCGGGTAAAGACAATCTCTTGTCGTGACTGGGCATTTACAAAACTAGCTACCTTATCCCGTGCCCCCTCATAACCGTCTGTCGCTCTAGTGCTAAGGGTATGGACACCTCGGTGAACATTAGCATTGTCCATTTCGTAGTAGTGGCGCAGCGCATCCAGTACTGCTACCGGTTTCTGGGCAGTAGCCCCATTATCGAAGTAAATCAGCGGTTTACCGTTAACCTCCTGGTGCAAAATAGGGAAGTCAGCCCGGACTTGATCAGCAATGGTTTTTTCTTGAGTTAAGGTCATGTTACTGTTGAACGTTATTCCGTTCCCGTTTTGAACTTATGACTGTTTCCGAAAGTCTTTGACGAAGAGAAGCTAGGGGAATTTGATTGAGTATTTCTGCTACAAAGGCATCAATCAACAGGTTACGGGCATCGGTTTCCTTTAGTCCACGACTTTGCAAATAGAAGACTTCATCCGCTTCCAGCTGACTGACTGTAGCACCGTGGGAACATTTGACATTATCAGCTGTAATCTCCAACTGAGGCTTGGTATCAACTCTAGCCTTGGGCGATAGCAACAAATTACGATTTAACTGAGCTGCATTGGTCAACTGGGCTGCTTGAGGAACACTAACCTTACCATTAAACACCGCATGAGCACTACCATCTATAATGCACTTTTGCAGCTGATCACTGATCCCATTGGGATGATTCAACATCACCGCACTATGAGTATCTGCCAACTGTTGCTCACTAATCGCGGTCAAGCCATTTAGAATCGTTTCGGTCCCTTCACCCATCTGAAACACCTCCAGAGTATGGCGAGACAACCTCCCTCCAAAGGCTACCCCATGGCAACTATAAAAACTATTCCGAGCTTGTGCGATCGCACTCTTGCCGACATGGAAAGCCTGATTACTTTCCCCATCAACCCGGATATGAGTCACTCTGGCATTCTCCCCAACCCATACCTCGGTCACGGAATTGGTCAAATAAACACCCTGGGCGCTATTTTCCTCTTGACCTTGCCAATACTCTTCAACTAAACTCAGCTGACTACCGGCCTCCGCCACTACCAAACAACGGGGCTGAAACAGCCTAGGCACCCCATCAGCCATGGAAACAAACAGCAGATGAATGGGAACCGTCACCTCAGTATTCCTAGGCAACCAGATCACTGCCACATCAGTCAAACCAGCGGTATTGAGCAGCGTAAACACATCGGTTGCTCCCTGCTGCTTCCCCAAATAATCAGCAATTCGACTCTGATACTCTGATGGCAACTCAGCCAAATTCCCCACAAAGACCCCTTCAGGCAACCCAGCCACAGAGGATAGCTCAGGGGCATAAATCCCATTCACAAATACTAATCTGCTGTTAACCGCCTCTGGCAAAACTACCGGACTAATATCCAAGGTTTTTGTATCAACAGCTACAGCAGCCTCAAAGGTCTCCTGCAACAGTGGCGATAAATCTGTAAACCGCCATTCCTCATCTTTAGTGGTGGGAATCGCCAACTCCTGAGCAATCCCCCTAGCGTGGTTACTTAGCTCTTGTAACCAATCCATCTCAACTGGATTATCCTGGCGACATTGCTCTAGCAGTGCCGACAAATAAGAAACCTCCGGTTTTACAGAAACTTCCATAGTCATTAGACACTCACCTCAGCAGTCTCGTCTTCTAGCACCCAGTCATAACCACGGGATTCCAACTCTAGAGCCAACTCCTTGCTACCAGTCCTGAGGATACGGCCATCTGCCATTACATGAACAAAATCCGGCTCGATATAATTCAGTAAACGTTGGTAGTGAGTAATCAAAATCATGGCATTCTCAGCACTTGCCAATTGATTCACCCCATTGGCCACAATCTTGAGGGCATCAATATCCAAGCCAGAATCCGTTTCATCCAAAATCCCCAGCTTAGGTTCTAGAAGTGCCATTTGGAGAATCTCATTCCGCTTCTTTTCTCCTCCAGAGAAGCCTTCATTTAGACTACGCTCTAGAAAGCTGGGATTCATTTTAACAATTTCCAGCTTTTCTTCAACTAAATCCTCAAAATCAAATGTATCAATTTCTTCCAATCCCTTGTGCTTGCGACGGGAATTGTAAGCCACCCGCAAGAAATCTAAATTACTGACACCAGGAATTTCCAATGGATACTGAAACGCCAGAAATACCCCAGCTAAAGAGCGTTCCTCCGGCTCCATTTCTAACAGATTTTGCCCTAAGAAACTTACCTCGCCTCCTGTGACATCATAGGCTGGATGACCTGCTAATACCTTAGACAAAGTACTCTTACCAGAACCATTCGGTCCCATAATCGCATGGATTTCCCCCGCCTTAACTTCCAGATTCAATCCCTTCAGAATCTGGTTACCATCCACATCTGCCGTCAAATCCCGAACAGACAATATTATTTCACTAGTTTCACTAATCATTTTGATTTGATAATAAATGCTTTATCCCAGAAGTGTTGTTATCAGGTTTAATGTTATCAGATTTAAGGTTTAATGTTATCAGGTTTAAGGTTGAAGGTTGAAGGTTTAATGTTAGCAGGTTGTTAGCAGGTTTAAGGTTAAAGGTTGAAGGTTGAATGTTATTAGGTTGAAGGTTGAATGTTATCAGGTTTTAGGTTTAAGCTTAAAGGTGATCAGGTGGAATATTAGTTGACTTTTATCAGGTTGAACGTTGAACGTTTTAATCTAGAAACCTTGGCCAAAAGGCCACGCTACGCGAACAACAACCTAACCTACCCTACTCGAATGCCTTGGGCGAACAACCTGCTAACCTTGGCCAAAAGGCCACGCTACGGGAACAACAAACTAACTTTGGCCTTTGGCCACGCTACGCGAACAACCTGCTAACCTTGGCCTTTGGCCACGCTACGCGAACAACCTGCTAACCTCCAACAAACTAACCTCCAACAAACTAACCTCCAACCTGCTAACCTTCAACCTTCAACCTTCAACCTCCCAACCTTCAACATTCAACCTTCAACCTCCCAACCTTCAACCTTCAACCTTCAACCTTCAACCTGCTAACCACCTGCTAACCACCTGCTAACCACCTGCTAACCTTATTTATCCGACTGTGCCTTCGAGCTTCAGGCTTAAAAGTTTATCTGCTTCAGCAGCAAATTCCATGGGAAGTTCATTGAAGACATCTTTACAGAAGCCACTGACCATCATGGAGATGGCATCTTCTTCTGAAATCCCTCGTTGAGCGAAGAAAAATAGCTGGTCTTCACCGATTTTGGAAGTTGAGGCTTCGTGTTCGACTTTGCCCATGTTGTTCTGGACTTGAATGTAGGGAAACGTATTCGCCTCAGCCGTATCCCCAATCAACATGGAATCACACTGGGAATAGTTCCGCGCCCCCTTTGCCTTGGGACCAATTTTCACTAGACCCCGGTAGCTATTTTTGGACTTACCAGCAGAAATCCCCTTAGAAATGATGGTGCTGCGAGTATTTTTACCGATATGTACCATCTTGGTACCTGTGTCCGCTTGTTGGAGATTGTTGGTTAGAGCAACAGAGTAGAATTCACCAATGGAATTGTCACCCACTAGAACACAACTGGGATACTTCCAAGTAATGGCAGAACCAGTTTCTACCTGAGTCCAGGAAATCTTTGAATTTACTCCCTTGCACAATCCCCGCTTGGTAACAAAGTTGTAAATCCCACCTTTACCATTTTTATCCCCAGCGAACCAGTTTTGGACGGTGGAGTATTTAATCTCAGCATTGTCCAGGGCAACCAGTTCCACCACAGCTGCGTGCAGCTGGTTGCTATCGTACATCGGCGCAGTGCAGCCTTCTAGGTAACTAACATTGCTCCCTTCTTCCGCCACAATTAGGGTACGCTCGAACTGTCCAGTGTCTCCATTATTAATCCGGAAATAGGTGGACAGTTCCATCGGGCACTTGACTCCTTTGGGAATATAGACAAAGGAACCATCACTGAAAACAGCTGAATTGAGAGCAGCAAAGTAATTATCTGCCACAGGAACAACACTACCCAGGTATTTTCGCACTAACTCTGGGTGTTCTTGCAAAGCTTCCGAGATTGAGCAGAAAATTACCCCCGACTCAGCCAGCTTGTCTTTGAAGGTAGTGGCGATCGAGACACTATCAAAGATGGCATCCACTGCTACATTAGCCAGCCGCTTTTGCTCAGATAGGGAAATACCTAATTTATCAAAGGTTTCCAGTAAAGCTGGGTCAACTTCATCCAGGCTATTGAGTTTTTCCTTCGTCTGTTTGGGTGCTGAGTAGTAGATAATTTTTTGGTAGTCAATGGGAGGATAGGTGACATGGGGCCAGGTTGGCTCGGTCATTTTCTGCCATTGTCGATACGCCTTCAGGCGAAACTCCAGCATGAACTCGGGTTCGTTTTTCTTAGCCGAAATCAGACGGATAATATCCTCATTGAGTCCACGAGGAATGGTATCCGCTTCAATATCTGTAACAAAGCCGTACTTATAGGGCTGGTTGACTAATGTCTTGACAGTGGCAGTCATTGATTTAGTGCTCTCTTATCATTAAGGATTCAGTGGAGTTACAAACACAGTGATAGTTTGTTCGCCTTTGACTTTCCCGTAGAATAGGTTGGCAGCTTGGAAGGTTAGAGGTTGTAGACTCCGGCTAGCGACTGCATCAAGACAGCGGCTTGCTTTTTTCTTCGGTTACAACTATAATATAGTGCTTCCTCATGCCCACGGGATATGATCTGGTTACTGGGTGGATTAAAACAACGTTTTTGTTGTTTAACTCTATTGTAGGTTATATTAACAACAAACATGTTGTTAAAGTCAAGGGAATTTAGATTTAATAGTAATAACGGTCATAACAAGCACCAAAGGCAAGCCTGAGTGCCCTTCCCCTGTTACCCCATTCCCAACTCCGAAGCCCATGATGCCTACTCAGCAAACTTCCACCAAGCGAGACATCCTACAATATCTCCTCAAACAGGATCGAGCAAGAGCCCAGGAGTTAGCCACAGCCATAGGGGTTAGCCCCCAAGCTATTCGACGTCATCTCAAAGAATTGGAGGCAGAAGGGCTAATTGAATACAAAGCTGTTCAAAGTGGTATGGGGCGTCCTCAACATATTTATCACCTCTCTCCCCAAGGACGCGATCGCTTTCCCCATCATTACGGAGAGTTTTCCGTTTCCCTGCTCGATACCATGACAGAAACCTTAGGTCGTGAGCAGACTAGCACGATTCTACAAAAGCAATGGCAACGTAAAGCTCAAGAATACCGGGAGTGTATCGGGAATGGTACAGTGCGAGAGCGAGTAGCCAAGTTAGTAGAACTGCGTAGACTAGAAGGTTATATGGCAGAGTGGCACACCCTAGATAATGGTAATTTAAATAATGGCGTTAGGGAGCAGTATATCTTAACCGAATACAATTGTGCTATTTCCAACGTTGCCGAATCTTACCCCAGTGTCTGTGGTCATGAATTGGAAATGTTTGCCGCCGTATTGCCAGATTGTACAGTGGAGCGTACTCACTGGCTGAATAATGGAGAGCATCAGTGCGGCTATTTAATTAAAGGGCCAGCAAATAACTAACATGCCAATAACTAAGGCTGTAAGCTATCAGCTTACAAATTATATATAGCGTTTCTAGGACTCATGAGGTACACATTATTTTTTACCTCTTCCCTCACTTCCCCTCCTGGGAGGGGTTAGGGGTGGGTTCCTCTTCCCTTTTCCCTCTTACCTGCTCCCTGCTCCCTGCTCCGAAGTCCCTAAAAACCAGAAATTTGTACCTCACAAGTCATAGAATTGCTATAGTAATCCTTGAAAACCCTTATGGCTGATTCCCAGCAATCCTCAATCCAATTCTTAACTCCGGAAGAATCCGCTGATGTAGACCAAGCATTGCTCTCTTCCCCAGAGAAATTCTTAACTCGTTTAACGATTTCCTCCCTCAGACTGTTGAAGCACATTTCACAAGATACTGGGGTAGCCATGGAAGAGTTGACCCATCAGCAGATCATCGATTGGTTTGAGAAGGATAGTAAGATTCGACGAGAACAAGGGGTAGAAGCAGCATTTTTGAAGTGGTAAGCTGATAAACAGCGTTGCTGAATCTTTGAATCAATAGGAGTGGAGTAGACATCCTGCCTGCCCCAATATATCTTGAACAGGCAAGATGCCTATTCTACAGGTGCGCGCCTCCTAGGGCGATTTACTCGCCCTAGGAGGCGCGCACCTACTCTTAAAATCATGCCATTATTAAGCAACGCCCTCTGCACCACTAAGGGTATAGGCTTTGGGTTTTGTTAGAATTAAACCGCCCTGCCCCCAGGATGCCCCCTATATAGTGCCCTTGCGTAAGTCCTGATTATTTGCCTTTCACTTGTGCTTGTTCAATGCAGGCCATCAGTTTTTGAGCTAAAACCTGAACATGAGGTTCTGCCATCATTGAGATGTGGTCGCCTGGAACTTCATAAATCTCGACTAACCCATCAGAAAATGGCTCCCATCCCAAAGCTGGATCGCTCATATTTTCAGGACGAAGAAATTCAGAAGTCTCCTTACTAAGAATTGTCTCTGGTACATCATCACTTCCTCGGAACAAAGCAATTCTAGTAGGATAAATCTCTTGTGGAAAATAAGAAAATAGGCAATTTGCCTTAAAAACTCTCACAAAAGCACGAATTTGATTAATCTGCTTGGTATCAGTTTCAGGAGAAAAAAAATTGATTTGTTGCAATTGTTTGTAGAGGAAGTTTAACTGATTATCTGGAGTAAGTTGTTCAAGTGCTTCGTAGGATACTTCTAGTTCTTTACCAAATAGGTATCCTAGGAACTTACCTATAAAAGTTAACCACATAGCATCGTTCCAACCAAGACTTTGTATCTTGTTCTCAGGCATCGGTGCAGAATTATCAATAATAGCAAGTAAAGCTACTTCCTGACTTTGCTTTTGTAACTTTTGAGCCATCTCAAAAGCGATAAAACTTCCAAACGAATGACCCCCTAAAAGATAAGGGCCATGAGGTTGAATAGATTGTATTTCTTTAATGTAATGGGCAGCTATATCCTCAATTTTTGTATAAGGTTCTGATACTCCATCCAAACCTACTGCTTGCAGACCATAGAAAGGTTGGTCTCGATCTAGATAGCGTGCTAAATGAGAAAAGTATATTACATTACCCCCACCTCCTGGAACACAAAAGAAAGGTGGTTTTTTACCTCCAGTTTGAATAGGAACAAGAGAAGACCAAGAAACAGAATCTGTTTCCTGACGGATAATCGCTGCCAATTCCTCAATAGTTTGACCTTGGAATAAAGTTGATAAAGGGAAAGTTTCCCCAAAGACTGTCTCAATGTTAGCCATTAAACGAAAAGCTAAAATGGAATGACCTCCAAGATCGAAAAAATTGTCTTTAACCCCCACTAATTCTATGTCTATAATTTCTGACCAAATTTTAACCAATTTCTTTTCTACAGGATCGCGAGGAAGAACAAAATTTTCTGGTAAATGCCTTTTCTCCAATTTTTGTTCTTGTTTTACCTCTGGAATTTGATCTACCGGAATTATATTTTTTATGGAAAAAAGGTCTTGTTGTGGTTGCTCAATAATCCTTTCCAACACATTCAAAAAATGTTCAAGAATTTGAATAATACCAGGACTTTCAAATCGATGTTTATTGTAAATAATCGTCAACTCTAACTGTGAACCTGGGATAGCAAGGATGCTAAGGGGATAATTAGTTTTTGCTCCTACAGAAAACGATTTATTTAGGCTAATGTTGAGATTGAAAAATTGTTCTACTGATTCATTTACGGGATAATTCTCCAAAACAAAAATGCTTTCGTACATAGGCAAAGAAGTTGATAATTCACTCCAATCGTGAATTTGACCTTGGGAACAGTATTCATAAGATTTTTGTTGGAACTGTTGATGTTGTATCTCTTGCAACCAGTACAAAATTGAGGCATCAGGAACTATTTTGCAACGTATTGGCACAGTATTAATAAATATTCCTACCATTGATTCGATACCTGAAATATCAGGTGGACGACCAGATACAGAAGCTCCAAAAACTACATCTAATTCCCCGCTATAGCGACTCAACAACAAGGCCCATACCCCTTGTAAAAAAATATTTAAAGTAAGATGATTTTCCTTCACTAAAGATTGTAGCTTTGTAGTCGCTAAGGCTGATAAGTAAGCTGTTTCCTGACCATAAATTTTTTCTAGCACAGAATAACTATCTACTGAAACACTCTTCCCCAGTGAAGTTGGATTAGTAAATCCTTCTAATCTGCCTTGCCAAAAAGTTTGAGCTTCCGATAAATGCTGCTGTTGTAACCAACTAATATAGTTCCGATAAGGATGACTTGGTGTTAGTGATAAGTTTTGATCCCTACTCAACTGTGAATAAGACTTCAGTACTTCCTGCAAAATTATCCCTAAAGACCATCCATCCAAGAGAATGTGATGAAATGTCCAGACGAACCGATAGTCATCCTTAGTAACTTGAAACAGGGCAAACTTCATAAGTGGCACTTGAGTAAGGTTAAAACCACCATGAAGTTTTGTCTCAAGATAGTTGGCTAATTTCTCTTCTTGCTGGAGAGGTGAAAGCCCTTGCCAGTCTTCTTTTTCCAGTGGTATCTTTACCGTCTGTAGCACAAACTGAGCGGGTTGGTCTTGGTTCTTCCAGACAAAGCCTGTTCTTAGGATTGAGTGTCGCTCTATGACAAACTTCCAGGCTCTTTCCCAAGCCAGTTGGTCTAAATCTCCTTGTAAGTTCAAAACCATCTGCTCAATGTGTATGCCTGATTCTGGATAGGCAAGAGTCTCAAAGAGCATACCTTGTTGTGAAGGAGAAAGAGGATAAATTGCTTCAACTTTTTTTTTGTTCATTGATTTTAGATGTCCGCTAAATCGATTTCTGTTAAAATTTGGTCAAGTTTATCTTGAGTTAACTCGATATCAGAAAAATCTGAAGGAGTATATCCTCCTGTATTGGGAGATTGACAGTGAGCAATCAATGTCTGTAAATTCTCTACATATTTCTGGGCGATAGACTCTATTGTAGAACGCTGATGGATACAACTACTGTAAATCCAATTAATTCCTAATTGACCTTCTACAACCAAGGCATTTATATCTAATAAATAGAGACGATGACCTTGAGGACTTTGGGTGAAACCCATTGATTCAGAAGCAAATTGCCAACTTCCTTCTTGAGACTGACGATGGTTAAATTGACCCAAGTAGTTAAAACTCACTTCTGCTTGTGAAGTTGCTCTTATTTGAGAACGAATTTCTCTGTGGGTACTGAGATAACGTAAAATGCCATAGCCAATACCGTGATTAGGAATTGCTCGCAATTGTTCTTTGATAGATTTCAGGTTTTCCCCAGGATGATTGTTGGCTAACTTTTGTAACCTCACAGGGAACAGACTGGTAAACCAGCCAACTGTACGCGATAAATCCACATCGACAAAGAGTTGTTCTCGTCCATGTCCTTCTAGATCGATGAGTATACTTGATTCTCCTATCCACTCAGTTAAGCATTGTACCAAAGCAGTTAAGAGTACGTCGTTAATTTGGGTATTGTAGGCAGAGGGTACTTCTTGCAAAAGAGCTATTGTCTCTTCCACACTAAGTTTCACAGAAACATAATTTGTATTGCCTACAGTGTTATTTGTTTTCTCGTCTGCATAGTCTACGGGTAAGTGAGTAATTTTTGACTCAGAATGATGTAACCAATAATCCAATTCCTGCTGCATAACTTCTGATTGACTGTAGTCCAAAAGACGCATCGACCAATCTTGAAAAGCTGTAGTTTTAGGAGGAAGTTGTATCTCTTCCCCTCCTTCTAGTTGTTGATAGGCTGTAAATAAATCTTCCAGCAAAATCCGCCATGAGATACCATCAATAGCTAAGTGATGAACAATCAAGAGTAAACGAGCTTCTGTGCGATCACCTAAGTTAAATAGCACAACTCGTATTAAAGGTCCTTGGGAAAGATTCAAGCTCTGCTGTTGCTCATCGATCGCCTGCTCTAGAACAGTTTTTTGTTGGTCTTGAGATACGGATGACAAATTGATTATCTCGAAGGGGATACTTTCTTCCAAACCCTGATTAATTTGTTGCCAAACTTTGTCGTTGACAAAAAAGCGCAGGCGTAGAGCATCATGATGGCTTAATAATTCCCCTACCGCCATTGATAACAAATCGGGTTTGATTTGAGGAGAAACTTTGAGGAGGAAAGATTGATTAAAGTGGTGCGCTTGAGGTAGATTTTGTTCAAAGAACCAATACTGGATGGGAGTCAGAGCTACTTCCCCAGTAACTAAACCCTGTTGCTCAAAAACTTGGATTGTGGTCTCAGAAACGGCAGCCAATCCAGCGATTGTTTGATACTGCAAGACTTGTTGAACAGTAATTTTCATTCCAGCTTGTTGAGCGCGAGTTACCACTTGAATACTAATAATAGAATCTCCTCCTAACTCAAAGAAGTTGTCGTGAATGCTCACTTGTTGGATGTTAAGAATATCTTGCCAAATCGAAGCTAAAGTATTTTCTGCTGGAGTGCGAGGAGCAACAAATTCTCCTGTTTGAATTAATTCTCGATCTGGTTTTGGTAAAGCTTTGCGGTCAACCTTGCCATTAGAAGTTAGGGGTATAGTATCTAACTTGACAAAAGCCGATGGCACCATATATTCTGGCAGTTTATCTTGTAAAAATTGGCGCAGATTGCTGATATCAAGGAATGTTTCTTCACTTACAAAATAGGCAACTAGACGTTTATTTTCCGGAGTATCTTCTCGACAAATCACTACAGTTTGTTGGATTTGGGGATAGCTATTCAGAATGGCTTGGATTTCACCTAATTCGATGCGGAAGCCTCGAATTTTGACTTGGTTATCAGTACGACCGAGAAACTCTATATTACCATCAGGGAAGTATCGAGCTAAATCTCCAGTTTTGTACAGCCGACTTCCTGGCTCATCAGTAAAAGGATCGGGCAGGAAATGTTGAGCCGTTTTCACAGGATCGTTAGCATATTCAGAAGCTAAACACTTACCTCCAATGTAGAGCATTCCTGGAATCCTAATAGGAGAAGGCTGTAAATTCTTGTCTAGAATAAAATATTTGGCATTCTGGATCGGTTTTCCGTAGGGAATACTCACCCAATCTGAATTTACTTGTTCAATCACATAGTAATTTGACCAAATTGTTGCTTCTGTAGCTCCTCCCAAACTAATCAGTTGAGCATCAGGAAAAGCTTGTTTAACGCTATTGGCTAAACTCAGAGGTATCCAGTCACCGCTGAAAAAGACCAGTCGGAGTTTAGAACTAGCAGATTTATCAATTTCCAACAAAGGCACTAATTGTTCAAAAGCTGCTGGAGCTGAATCCCAAAAAGTAATTGATTTATGATTGAGTATCTCCCACAATTCCTGGGGATCTGCTTTTTCTGATTCGGAAGCAATATGTATAGAACCTCCTGCACCTAATATTCCAAAAATATCATAGACTGACAAATCAAAAGAAAGGGAAGTAATAAATAAAAGCCGATCTTTGTCTCCCACTTGAAAGGTGTGGTTAACCCAGTCAATCAAATTAACAACTGGTTGATGGCGAACAGCTACCCCTTTCGGTCTGCCGGTAGAGCCAGAGGTATAAATCATATAAGCTAAATTATCTGATATTAGCTTGTTCAAGGGATTTTCCTGATTTTGTTGAACGATCGATGACCAATCCCTATCTAAACAAACCACTTGGGTTAAATGGTCGGGTAGAGGCAGAGATGAGACCAAACTTTGCTGTGTTAGTAACACTGATATCGCAGCATCTTCTAACATATAGGCTAATCGTTCTACCGGATAACTGGAGTCAAGGGGTACATATGCTCCTCCAGCTTTGAATATTCCTAATACTCCCACTATCATTTCAATGGAACGCTCTACACAAATACCCACCCGAACTTCTGGTTGTACACCCAAACTTTGTAGATAGTAGGCTAATTGATTAGCTTTCTGATTTAATTGGCGGTAAGTTAATTGTTCTTCTTTAAATACCACAGCAACTGCATCAGGATTGCACTCAACTTGCTTTTCAAATAACTGATGAATACATTGGTCTGCTGGATAGTCTGTAGTTGTATTGTTCCATTCCACTAGCAACTGATGTTCTTCTGCTGCCGTTAATAAAGGTAGGCGATCGACTTTCTGTTCGGGATTAGCTACAACAGCTTCTAATAAGGTTTGGAAATGACCCGCCATCCGCACAATAGTTTGGTTATCAAAAAGATCTGTGTTGTACTCCCAATTAGCCACAAGTCCAGTTTCAGTCTCTTCCATTATGAGAGTTAAATCAAACCTTGAAGTTGATGTTTCTAGCGACAACTGTTCCCAGGTTAAATCATCTAGTTGCAACGATTTAATCGGTATATTTTGCAGCACAAACATCACTTGAAACAAAGGTGAGTAACTGAGATTGCGTTCTGGCTGCAGAGCTTCTATTACTTGTTCAAAGGGAATATCTTGATGAGCATAAGCTTCTAGAGTAACTTCTCTGACTTGAGAGAGTAATTCAGCAAAACTGAGGTTATTTTCTAAGGACGTTCTCAATACTATGGTATTGAGAAAACAGCCCAGCAGTGATTCAAGTTCTACACGATTGCGATTAGCGATCGGCGAGCCAATGAGAATATCTTCCTGACCGCTGTAGCGATGCAATAAAATCGCAAATACCGCTAACAGAGTCATAAACAAAGTAGTATTATAATTATCACTTAGCTTTTGTAATTTTTCTGTTACTTCCTTGCTAATTGTAAAGGTTTGAATTTTACCTGAGTAGGTTTGTACTGGCTGCCTTACATGGTCAGTTGGCAACTGTAAGAAGAAAGGAGCATCTGCTAACTGATTCTGCCAGTATTGTATTTGATTGTTCACAACCATTTCAGTCAACCATTGACGCTGCCACAAGGTAAAGTCAACATATTGAATTGTTACTGCTGGCAAGGCAGAGAATTTACCTTGAGTATAAGCTTGGTAGAGAATTGATAATTCTTCAAAGAAAATTCCTAAAGACCAACCATCGGAGATGATATGGTGCAGGATAACTACTAACAGGGATTTCTCAGAGGTTAATTGCAACAAAGTTACACGCAGTAGTGGAGCTGTGGCTAGATTGAAAGGCACTCGAGCTTCCTGTTGCGCATATTCTAGAGCTGCTGCTTCCTTTTGACTATCGGGTTGGTGTTGCCAATTTTTAATTTTGAGTGGGAAGTCTATCTCTGGTTGAATATTTTGTAGGGGCTGACCATTAACAAATGAGAATGTAGTCCGTAGGATTTCATGGCGACGTACCATTTCATTCAAAGCGAATTGTAAAGCAGATACGTTGAGATTACCTGTGATGCGGAATGCTCCTGGGATATTGTAAGTAGGATTTCCTGTTTGCAATCGATCGAGGAACCAGAGTCGCTCCTGTGCCGAAGATAGAGGGAAGGATTGTCCATCACGAAGAACAGCTTTAATTACTGAGGTTGGAAGTGTGGTATCTGTTTGACTTAATTGGTTGATGCTATGCTCTAATTGAGTAACAGTGGGAGACTCAAACAAGGTACGTATAGATATTTCAACTTTAAAAGATTGTCGGATACGAGAAATAAGTTGAGTTGCCAATAAGGAGTGACCCCCAAGTTCAAAGAAATTGTCAGAGATTCCTACTTGGGTTACTTCTAAAACACTGGCAAAGATGTTAGCAATAATTTCTTGAGTAGGAGTTTGAGGTAGCAGATATTCGGATGAAGAGGTAAAGCCTTCCTCCGGTGCAGGTAAAGCTTTACGGTCAAGTTTACCGTTAGGAGTTAAGGGTAGGGCATCTAAGAAAACAAAGACCGATGGCACCATATACTCGGGTAATTTCTGCTGCAAATAGGACTGCAACTCAGTGTTACTCAATGACGAGTTGTTACTAACTAAATAAGCAATCAGTCGTTTGTCACGGGGGTTGTCTTCCCAAACCATGACTATGGCTCGTTGTATTTGAGGATGAGTACTCAGAACAAATTCAATTTCTTCAAGTTCAATGCGAAATCCCCGAATCTTTACCTGGTTATCAACCCGACCCAGAAATTCCATATTTCCATCGGGTAAATATCGTGCTAAATCCCCAGTTTTATATAGTTTTGAACTGATTTTTTTTAGCTGAGAATCTGGGAGCGGATTTTCTATAAAGCTGCTTGCCGTTTTTTCGGGATTATTGAGATACCCAGAAGCCAGACATTCTCCACCAATGTATAGGTTACCAACCACCCCAATTGGACAGGGATTCAAAGATTCATTGAGGATATAATACTGTGCATTCTGGATCGGTTTACCATAGGGAATGCTTACCCATTCTGGAGGGACTTGTTCAATGACGTAGTAATTTGACCAAACAGTTGCTTCTGTGGCTCCTCCTAAAGCGATCGCTTGAGCATTTGGGAAGGCTTGTTTGATTATATCTGGCAGGGTTACAGGAATCCAATCACCACTTAAGAAAATTAACCTTAAGCTGGTATTGACAGAGTTTTGAAATTGCAGGAAGGGTACAATTTGCTCGAAAGCTGCTGGTGCTGAATCCCAAAAGGTAATTTTCTGCTCAGACAATAGCTGTAAAAGTTTTTGAGGTTCTTGGCGTTCTAATTGAGAAGCAATATAAATCGAACCGCCTACCGCTAAGATTCCAAAAATATCATATACTGATAGGTCAAAAGATAAAGGGGTAACAAACAAAAGACGGTCATTTTGTCCGACTTGAAAGGTTTTATTGACCCAATGAATTAGGTTGATCGCCGGTTTGTGTGGAACAATAACGCCCTTGGGTTTCCCTGTGGAACCAGAAGTATAAATCACATAAGCCAGGTTTTCGGATTTAACCCCACTCACAGGATTTTGATGAGGATAGCAAGCAATCTTTTCCCAATCCTTATCCAAACAAACCACCTGTGCTTGATGCTCTGGTAGATACCCCAAAAGAGACTGAGTTGTTACTAACACCTGCACAGCAGCATTTTCTAGCATATAAGCCAATCTTTGTGCTGGATAACTTGAATCTAGTGGTACATAAGCACCTCCCGCTTTGAGGATTGCCAATACTCCCACCACCATTTCTAGGGAACGCTCCACACATATCCCTACAGGCATTTCTACTCCGACTCCTTTACTTTGCAAGTAGTAGGCTAACTTATTAGCTTGCTCATTCAATTGTCGATAGGTTAATTTTTCTTGTTCAAATATTATCGCCACTGCATCGGGAGTGCGTTCTACTTGTTCTTCAAATAACTGATGGATACACTTATCTGAAGGATATGCACTAGCAGTATCATTCCATTCAATCAACAACTGGTGAAGTTCGTTTTCTGATAATAGGGGGAGGGAGGAAATGGTTTGTTCGGGATTAATTACAATTTCCTCCAGCAATTTCTGGAAATGACCCATCATTCGCTCCATTGTTTCTGGAGCAAATAGGTCATCTTTATAGATACAGTAACCTTGTAGTTCTTCTCCTTGAGACCACAAATGTAACTCCAAATCTGACCTCACTGTTAGCTCTCCCAACTGTAGCTGAGTAACCTCCAAATCAGTTAAAGCAAATTTAGGTGCGATCGCCTCTTGTTGCTGAAAGACAAACATGACTTGGAACAGCGGGTTGCGACTCATATCTCGCACTGGCTGCAACTCTTCGACCAATTTTTCAAACGGCATATCTTGATGAGCATAAGCTCCTAAAGCCGTCTGGCGTACTCTCTTTAATAGTTCAGTAAACGTGGGATTACCACCGAGACCGCTACAAAGTACCAAAGTATTGACAAAAATACCGCACAACCCCTCTATTTCACTGAGGTTGCGGTTAGCGATCGGCGAACCCACAGCAATCCGTTCCTGACCACTGTAACGATACAATAACACTTGGAAAGCTGCTAGCAGAGTCATAAACATTGTAGTCCCATGTTTTTGGTTGATTAGCTCTAGAGCTGCCCGCACTTTAGTGCTAATCTTAAATGGGTATCCTTGAGCTGAGAAAGTTTCTACTGGCGGTCGTGAATAATCCGTGGGCAATTGTAAAAGGGGTAGTTCTGCTAGCTGTTGTTTCCAATAAGTTAGTTGATTTTCCAATACTTCGCCTTGTAACCAGTTCCGCTGCCACAGGGCAAAGTCTGCATACTGTATTGATAACTCGGGTAACTGAGAGGACTCTCCTGCTACAAATCCTCTGTACAAAGCTGATAGTTCCCTTGCAAACACTTCCATTGACCAACCATCAAAAGCAATATGATGAAATGTAAGTAGCAGATAATGCTCTGTTTCCCCAAGTTTGAGCAATTTTGCTCGCATCATCAGTCCTTGGTCAAGGGCAAACAAGCACCCATTCTCTTCTATGAGCAATTGTTGTGCTGTATGTGCCTGTTTGGTTGCGTCCAGAGATGTTAAATCTACTACAGGTAACGGAATTTCCTGTAGAGGTTGGATCGACTGAAGTGGCTGTCCATCTACTTCTTGAATAGCAGTGCGTAGGATTTCGTGGCGAATGATTAGCTGATTAAGACTCTGGTGCAATGCTTTGAGGTTAAGTTCTCCCAATAATCGTAGGTTCATGGGTGAATTGTAAGCATTTCCTACCAAGCCCATTTGATCGATAAACCACAGTCTTTGTTGAGCAAATGATAATGGAGAGGGTTCCCCTGGTTTCAACCGTGGTTTTAGGGACAGAGTTTCATCACCAGCGATACCTTCTGCTGCTACCAAATTTGGTATATCTGCCACAGACAAATTTTTGGATGCTTCTAGTTTTTGGCACAATTGTTCTATTTGTGCCATTTGTGCTAATACCCGTTTTTCTTCTAGTAGCTTAATAGCTAAACTGCCTGGAGTAGGGTTTTCAAACACTGCATTCACAGACCACTGGATCGGGAACAACTGGTTTAGCCTCGACACCATTTGAGTCGCTTTCAAGGAATGACCACCCAAATTGAAAAAGTTATCTTCTACCCCGATTTGATCGATGGATAGCAATTGCTGCCACAACCACACTAAGACCTTTTCTACTGGATGCCGTGGTGCTATATAGGTTAGATTTTCCTGTCGCCTATTGTCTGGTGTTGGCAAAGCTTTACGGTCTATTTTGCCGTTGGGAGTTAGGGGCAGTTGTGGTAGTACCACAAATCCACTCGGCACCATATATTCTGGCAATCGCTCCAAGAGAAATTCCTTTAACTTTGGTATTACTTGGGTTGCCTGTTGGGAAGCCAGGGGATTATTGCCATAACCATGCCAGTTACTCCCTACAAGTGATTGTTCAGTTAGGGGTGTTAATACTATCCCCTCTGCTGCTAACTCGGAACGCACAAATACCGCATCAAAACATCCTTCATTCCCTTGTGCAGACCAACACAACTCTAGTTCATACCCCAAAGAAGCACCGATTTCATGGAGTTGTTCTGGATTAATCCCATTTATAGGTTGTTCCTGTAACTTTTGTCTTAACTGCTGGACATTTTTAATTTCTTCTGTCCTTGATAGCAACTCCACAGCCTGAACATCATTCCCCACTCGGTCATTAGCTAAACAACTAAAGCAGATTGATTCTGGCTGCTTGTCCTTTAAGTATGCTTCTATGTCTTGAATTGACATACCAGTACCCTTCTCTACTGGTGCTTTGATAACTGATGTTGGTTCTACCTCAATGTGCAACAGCACACTATAGCGATATTTATTCAGTTCGTTTGACTCCCTTCCCCTCTCTAAACGTATCTGTATGTGAGTGATTTCTGGGTATTGGTTTTTGATAGCAATAAATAGCTTTGGAGACAACAGCAATTCTTTCTCCTGCTGGATTTGTCGTTCTATCTGTTGCCTTAGTTGTTGTAAAGACAGGGATGGAGTAGCTTTATACAGTTGGATAGAAGTATGAAATGCTCTCATTAATGGCAAACTGCGGATATCTCCCAGGACAATTGTACCTCCTGGTTTGACTACCCGAATGCTATTCTCAATCACCTCTGAGAGGTAATCAATACTAGGAAAATACTGGGCTATTGAATTGAGCAGGACCACATCAAAGCTGTTATCAGCTACTCCCGCCATATCGTCTGCTTGCTTCTGCGCCAGAGTAATATGGGAATACTTCTGTGGTTCTCGCTCTATTTGCTGTCGGATGTAATCAAGGGAGGTATTGGAGATATCTGTACCATAATAGCTCTGTATGTTTGGGGCGAACTGAAATAGCAGCATTCCTGTGCCACAACCAATTTCCCATACTTTTTGAGGAGCAAGGGCGAGGACTTGGCTCACAATATCTTTTGCCCAAATACGCATTTGGGTTTCTGGGATGGGTTGATGATCGTAGCTGTTCACCCATACCTCGGTATTGAACAGCGGATCTGTGATTTGGCTGAGGTTTGAGTCTATTTGTTGATCGAAGATATCTTCCCAATGGCTGACTTGCGTATCGACCAGTTCTGATTGAACAATGGTATTTGTGTAGATTTTGGGAACAATGTAGGCAACCAATCGCTTATCGCCAAGGTTATCTTTCCGTGCCAGAACGACTGATTCTTTAACCACCGGATTTTGATTGAGAGTTACTTCAATTTCTCCTGTTTCAATCCTAAAACCTCGAATCTTAACTTGGTGGTCTATGCGACCTAAGAATTCAATATTTCCATCTGGTAAATAGCGGGCTAAATCTCCTGTCTTATAGAGGCGAGTATCAGGGTTTTGACTAAATGGATGAGGAATGAATTTTTCTTGGGTTAATTCTTGTCGATTGAGGTAACCCCGGGCTAAACCTACACCACCAATATGCAATTCCCCTGGTACTCCAATTGGGACAGGTTGTTGATTCTGGTTTAGGAGGTAAATCTGAGTATTAGCAATGGGACAGCCAATGGGAGTAACAATTTGTTCTTCTGTTGTTGTTTCGGAGGTATTTTCTACTTTGTAAATTGATGACCAAATTGTGGATTCTGTAGGACCATAAAGGTTCCATACTTCAGAGCCAATCTTTAATAACTGATCTGCTAACTGGGCAAGTAAAGCTTCTCCACCACATAATAATTTTGCGACTAACTTATGATTTGATAGACCTGAAGCAATCAGCATTTGCCAAGTAGCGGGAGTTGCTTGAATTACAGTTACCTCTGACTCTAGTAGTTGAGGCAACAGCCGATTACCGTCCGTCGCAATTTCACGGGAAACTACAATGACTGAAGCTCCAACGATCAGAGGAAGGTAGAGTTCTAAAGCTGCTATATCAAAGGATATTGTAGTTATGGCGCTAAATCTATCTCCGCAGCTCAACTGCAGATAAGAATTCATGGATGTGAGAAAATTGACCACTGATTGATGAGAAATTTGAACACCTTTCGGTTTTCCTGTCGATCCAGATGTATAAATTACATAAGCTAAATTATCTGAATCAACATCAGTGGCAGAACTGTGGTTGGCAGGGATAGCAGTCTGGATTTCCTTGTCTTGGTCAAGGCAAATCAATGGTATTCTTGTTTGAGGCAAACAAGATTTAGAATTAGAGTCTGTTAACAGGAAATGTATGTCTGCGTCTTCTAGAATATCAACTAAGCGCTGTTGTGGATAAGTGGGGTCGAGGGGCACATAAGCTGCTCCTGCTTTGAGAATTCCCAGTAAGCCTACCACCATTTCCATAGAGCGATCCACACAAATGCCTACTAATACTTCTGGCTTTACCCCTTGCTGTTGCAAATAGTGAGCTAGTTGATTCGCTCTGGTATTTAACTGGGCGTATGTCAGTTGTTGGTTTTCAAAGATGACGGCTACGGCATCAGGTGTTTTTTCGACTTGAGCTTCAAATAGCTGATGTATACATTTATCGGCAGGGTAATCTGTTTTCGTATTATTCCATTCCACAAGTATCTGATTTAGCTCTACTTCGGTCATCAGCGACAGTTTATTAATGGGTTTCTCGGGAGTTGCTACTGCAGCTGAGAGTAATACTTGATAATGTGACAGCATCCGGTCTATTGTGTCAGATTCAAACAAATCTTGATTGTAGAGACACCATACTTTGAGTTCATCTCCTTCTGGCCACAGATGGAATTCCAAGTCCATTCGCACCATTATTTCAGTTTCTGTTCCTTGATAAGAAGCTACTTCTAAGTTAGGCAAGCTCAAGTTGGGCAGCATTGCTTCTGCTTGCTGCAGGGCAAACATTACCTGAAATAAGGGGTTGTGTGATAAAGAACGCTCAGGTTGTAACTCTTCTATCAGTTTTTCTAAGGGGAGGTCTTGATGGCCATAAGCTTCTAAAGTGGTCTGTCGCACTCGGTTCAAAACTTCTGTGAAACTCGGTTCCCCTTGAAGATCTGTATACAAAACGAGAGAATTGACAAAAAATCCAATTAACCCTTCGATTTCACTACGGTTGCGGTTGGCAATTGGCGAACCCACTGCAATGCTCTCTTGACCGCTATAACGATACAGCAAGACTTTGAACCCAGCTAGCAGTGTCATAAATAGAGTTAGTCCATGCCGTTGAGTGAGTTCTTCCAATTTTGAAGTAAGAGAGGCGGATAGATTTATGGATTTACCTGCTCCTCTGAAGGTTTCGACTGCTGGTCGAGGGTGGTCTGTGGGCAGTTGCAGTAGAGGAATTTCTTGGAGCTTGTGCTTCCAGTAACCTAGTTGTGTTTCTAGAGTTTTACCCTGTAACCAGTTTCGTTGCCATACAGCAAAATCTGCATATTGTACCGGGAGTTGTGGTAGAGTTATTGGTTGATTGTTTACTGCTGCGGTGTAAAACTCTGAGAGTTCTTTAGCGAATACTGTCAGTGACCAACCATCGGAAGCTATATGATGGAATGTGACTTGCAGTAGGTGTTCTGTAACTGTTAATTTGATGAGTTGGGTGCGTATGGGTGGATCTATTTCTAGATTGAACTGCTGTTGATTTTCTTGTTGGAGTAATTGTTTTAGTTGGGAATTTTTTTGGGATGAGGTTAACCCACTGAGGTCTTGTTTTGGTAGTTGTAGTTCAAATGGATCTCTAATTATTTGTACTGGTGTGCCGTTAATTTCGCTGAATGTCGTTCTCAGGGTTTCATGGCGAATCATGAGTTGATTGAGACTTTTTTGTAAGGCTAGTTCATCTAATTGACCTGTTAGATGTAGAGTCAATGGTATATTATAAGCATTACGACTTAACCCAGTTTTTTCAATAAACCATAGTCTTTGTTGGGCAAATGACAATGCTAGAGAATTACCATTTCGCTCAACTGGTTTCATGGGCATCTCAATAGTATTAGTAGCTTGCTTAACTTGAAGCAAAAAGCTTATTATCTCTGCTTTGCGATCGACTAATTCACCACGAAGCTTAGATGTCATTTTTCCTTTTGGCGCACTATATTGTAGGCGGTTTTCTTCAACCCAAAGCTTAACCCCTAGAGTACGAAGTTCAGATAATAACTGCTTAATAGTTTTCATAATTCTCCTATTTCCTCATCTTCTTGTTGAATAGAATATTCGCCTACATTTTGGAGAATATCGTTTGATACCATGAACAGAGTTTCAATTTCCTCTGCCAGACTTGCCACATTAGAATTCTCAAATAGACTTTTCAGGGGCAACTCCACAGACAAAACCTTTCGTAAGCGAGAAATCACCTGAGTAGCCAACAGTGAATTGCCCCCCAACTCAAAGAAATTATCATAGATACCCACCACAGATACCCCTAAGACCTCCTGCCAAATTTCAGCTATTTGGCGCTCTGTCTCATTCCTCGGTTTTACCCTTTCTGAAGTTGAACCACCCAGAGTAATTTGGGAAAGTAAACCTATATCAATTTCCCCACCCTCAGTCAAAGGCATTTGAGCCAACTCCACCACAGCACAACTACTAGGTTTACCCACTGCATCCTGTACCATTAGCTCCAGAACACTCACATTAGGTTTACCTTTACCGTTAGTCGTAAAGTAAGCTGTTAATTGTTGCAGACTATCCGAAGTAGAAGTCAACCTTCTGATATTAAGATTACTACCATCCAAACCCACCATTAAATAGGGTTGGTCATGGCATAAACCAGCTAATAGTGAAGACATACCTTGAGATAATCCCACAGCTAGATAACCCTTAGCTTGAGTTAACTGCTTCATTTGATAACCTCGACTCATCCCCATTTCATCCCACATACTCCAAGCTAAACAATAGCTTTGTAACTGACTCATCTCACGTTGATAGTCAGAAAAAGCATCCAAGAAACTATTAGCTGCTGCATAAGCTCCCACCGTTGTGCCACCAAAGAAACCATTAATAGAGGAAAAATTAATAAACAAACTCTTTGGTTGCAATTCTGGCAATTGATGTAATACCAAAGTTCCTATAAGTTTAGGGCGTAACACCTCAGCTAAACTTTCTGGTGTTTCCTCCCTCAGCAAACGCTCTTGCATCAACCCTGCTAGATGAATCACCCCATCCAGTTGTTGAGTGTTCCATCCAGACAAGGTTTGCTGTACTACCTCCTCCACTGCTGTGAGATGACAAATATCCACCCCTTGGTAAATCACCTCACCACCTAGTTGTTGTAATTGTTGGTAAGCTTTGATTTTCTCTGCTAGTTTACCCCCTTGCTGTAAATAAGTTTCCCAACTGTTGCTATCTGGTAGAGGTGTACGACCTAAAAGCAATAGTTTAGCCTGATAATGTTCCAGGAGATACTTAGCAATTTCAACACCAATTCCTCCTAAACCGCCACTGATAAGGTAAGTGCCTCCAGCTTTAAATGGTAATGGTTGTTTGGATAAGGAAGGTAGGTCGATTTTCTCCAGACCTGATACCCAACGCTCTCCATCTCGATAAGCTACTTCTGAATCTTTGGCATCAATAGTGAGTTCCTCAAGTATCCGATGGCTATTGACTTCTAATGAGTCTTGTGGTAAGTCTAGATGCCGACAATGCCAGTGGGGGTTTTCCATCGGGATAGTTTTCAACAAACCTGGTACTGTTGCTTTTTGATATGCAATGGCTTCTTTGGGATTGAGGGACTGACTATTATTGGCAACATACAGCAGTCGTACTGGATAATTTTCCTGATGATTACCAAAGGTTTGTAGAATAAATAAAAGGCTATAAATTCCGGTTTTTTGTGCTGTTTCTAGAGTGTCTGTGTCAGTAATGTCTTGACTAGATTTATCATAATGCCACAGGTGAATAATTGCTCCTATTTGCCGATTATCTGCTGCTAGAGATTGGTATAGTTGTTGATAGTCTTCTCTAGCATCTGGAGCCATTATGTAGTGATTAGCATTAACTTTTTTGAAGGTTTCTCCTAATTCTATTTGTACATAATCTTGAAAATAAGTTTCTAATTTTTGACACAGTTTTTTCCCTAATCCTAATTTATCTACAAATACTAAAATTACTCCAACTTTAGCTAATTTTTCTAGTTGAGCATCTCCTTGTTTTCGCCACCATGTTTTTTGATAAAACCAATCTGGAATTGTGTTGTTATTTTCGGCGATTAAATCTATCCGCTTTGAGATTTCAATAAATTCTCCTGTCGCAAAATTTTGACTTAGTTGAGTTCGTTGAATCTTACCGATAGCAGTTTTGGGAATTAATTCTTTTTCTAGGGGAATTAAATAATCTGGGTTAATTCCCATTCTCTTGACTACTTGTTCTCTGATGTTTTTCAATAAATCTAAAAGCTCTGTATCTTCGATTTTTTCACTATGGAAAAATATGGCTAATTTATCGGTATTGCTGTTAGTTTCTCTGACGGCACAAGCTGCGGTATAAGAAACTTCTATTTCTGCTAATTCTTCTACTGCTGATTCTATTTCATGGCTGTAGTAGTTTAAGCCGTTGATAATAATTACGTCTTTTTGTCTACCGGTAATTTTCAAACGTCCGTTCTTGAGAAACCCTAAATCTCCTGTGTTAAACCAACCGTCTGCTGTAAAAGCTTCTTTATTTGCCTTTATATTTTGATAGTAGCCTGATGTCACTGATGCGCCTTTTACTTGCAGGTGTCCATTAGTTTCTTCTGAGACTATCTGGTTTTGATTATCAACAATACGGATGGCAAACCCTGGAATGGGAGAACCTACTTCTACAAATTTCTGAGCATCATCTGTTGAGTCTAACCAGAAGTTATTCGAGAAGGTTACTGCTGATGAAGTTTCAGACATTCCCCAGGCAGGGTGCATAGCTTGAGCTGGCAGTTGGTATGTAGCCAATAACTCCAAGAATTTTCTGGCAGTTTTACCAACTATCGCTTCCCCTGCATTCAGGATAAATTTTAGAGAGGATAAATCCCATTTCGGACGATCATTTTCGTCACCTATTTTGTCCAGTTGTTCAAGCTGGTCAATAATTAATCCGTAAGCAAAGTTAGGTGCCCAAGTAATTGTTGTCCGATATTGAGACATCAAATCTAACCAGCGTCTCGGTGCTTGCAATATCTCTTGTGTTGGTACATGAATTTGCTGACATCCCAAATACACATCCCTGATATGAAACATCACAATTCCACCTACATGATCTAGAGGAAACCAATTCAAGGAAATATCTTCACAACTAAAATCGTTAATTTGTGCTGTTGCTACACTACGACTTAATAAACTGCTATGACTCTGCATCACTGCCTTCGGCATCCCTGTACTGCCGGAAGTTAGTAGTAAAATTGCTATATCCTCTGGTTGAGAGATATGTAAGTTACTGTCTGGTTCACCGTCGCGCAATTTCTCTATGATTTGTACCTCGAACTTACCTAAATTCATACGTTGAGACCACATACTCACAGATGGAGCTAATTTGCTATCTGTAAGTACCAGAGGTTTCCCTAACATTTTCCAAGTGTTTTCCAGTTTGGTTAAGGTACTATGTGAATGCTCATAACTAGGGGGTATTGATACTGGTACTGGTACAAATCCTCCTAACACACAACCCCAAAATGCACTGATAAAATCTTGATTTGATTCTAACTGAAAAATTACTTTATCTTGAGGTTTCAAACCTAACTGCCTTAACCCACCTAATATTCTTTGGGCTTCTACCCACAACTCACTATAAGTTTGAGTTATTACCTCCCCCTCTAACTGAATAAATATTATACTGGTATCCCCGTGCTGTTGAGCTGTTTGTTCTAATGCTTGTGCTAAAGTAGTCGGTGCATTTAGCGACCACTTTATTGCTTCTCCTTCACTGATAGCTTGCTTTCCTAATGTTGATTTTGTATATAATTCTGTTGTGGAAACTAACTTTTCTGCTACGGGAGTTGCACCATTATTAGGAAGTTTGATTTCTTCTGATGGCAGCAAGTCTGATATATGCAATGGTGGCAAATTTATTGTTTTCTGTTGCACTACCACTGCTACTTTTTCTATTTCTGGCAATGCCTTTAGTTGTGTTTCCCATCGTTCCACTACATTATCGTCTATTACTGGGAAACGCTGTAATGCTATTTCGTCTACTTTTCCTTTGTGAGTTAATGGCAAGCTTGACAGGGGTACATAAGCTCCTGGCATCATGTATGGAGGTAACTGCTGTTGAATTTGGGAATGTAATTGTTTCGGCTTCCAGACTCCGGCCACGACAACATAAGCTACTAATAAAGTTTGATAAGCTAATACATAAGCTTGTTCTACTTCGGGGAATGATAATAATGCTGTTTCTATTTCTGCTAGTTCTATTCGTTTCCCTTTTCTCCATATCTGCCGTTGTTTGGCTCCGAGTATTTCTAGATAACCTTCGTTGTGATAACGACCTATCTCTCCTGTTTGGAATAGTCTACCTAATTGGGGGTGTTCGATAAATTTCTGTGATGTCTGTTCCTGTAGATAACCTCTGGCTAAACTCGAACCACCTACATAAATTTCTCCAGATACTCCTTTGGGGAGTGGGTTTTGGTGTTGGTCTAGTAAATAAACTGATAATCTACCGGGGTTGCCTATAGGTAAGTTTTTTCTAGTATTTTCTTCTGACCATTGCCAGTGGGCTATCTCTCCTGCTGCTTCTGGAATACTGTAGAAGTTGTGTAATGACACTGGGTAGGTTTGGATAAATTTGTTGGCTATTTCTGTTGATAGGGTTTCTCCACTACACAATAGGGTGCGCCAACTTTTCAAAGTTCCTACCTGGTTATTTTTGTTTAGCCAGGTAGGTAATTCTGATGGATACAGGTGAACTATGGTTACTTGGTGCTGGCAGATTAATCTCTGTAATTCTGTTGGGTTTTTATTACCTGCTATGACTATGCTACTGCCACTGATTAGGGCTAAACCTATTTCTAGAATACCTACATCTTCACTCACAGAGGCTTTGTGCAGTATCACCTCTTGCTTGGTTACATTTAATATTTCTTTTACCCATTGTAAACGTTGAACTACCGCCTGATGTTCTACCAAGGTTTGATTCAGGATGTAG
>NZ_JAAHIG010000620.1:0-3017 GCF_010692305.1 Moorena sp. SIO4G3
GGAGATAGGGGGGATTAAAGCTAATAAAAAGTTATTTTTAACCTGAAAAAAAACCTCTCCCCAGCACCCCAGCTCCCTTTCACCCGTAGAAAAAGACAATTTATTCCTGAAAATGAAACAGCCCTGCTTGTTAAGGGGGATTTAGGGGGATCGCTTTGTACCTGATTAAGTCATATAATTGCTCTTATAGGGCGGGGAGTGTCAAACCACTAAATTACCAGCCACTCACCATCGACTTCAACTTATTCAACAAATTATCCCCATCTAACTTAAGTTTCCATGGCAGCAAGTCAGGGTTTTCTGGGTCTAAATTCTCCCACATTTGTAACCACTTACGAGCGCTATCTTTGTCTTTTTTCGCCATGAATAATTCAATTTGAGCAGTGCAAAAATTACTAAACTCCGAAAACTGAAAGCGCTTGCGAGATATTAGAGGCTTGAGCAAAGCTTCTGCTTCTGCAATTTCTCCTTTTTTGATTTTCAACCTTGCCAGAGATATGATTGGAAATAGATAATCATGATAGTTTGATGATAGTTCTGACAAAAGGTTGTAGGCTTATTCTGTGCGTCCTTGCATTTGATAGGTACCAGCTAAGTTATTGATTAAATCGGGTGATTCGGGTTCTATTTCCAAAGCTTTTTGCAGTATTTTTTCTGCCTCTACCGCTTTTTCTACTCCTCCTTTTGTCATCAACGATATAGCTTTAGCCCCCAGAGTTTTAACTTTACGGGAATGATTCGGCACAGTTGGCTCGTCGTGAAGCTCATAGGAGATTAGGTTAACCTCTTGCAATTCACCTTGAAACCACATTTTTACACCTTCTTGGGGCAACAGTTTGGCTTCAGACACCGTTATCGCAGCTTCATAACGCATGGCATCAGGACCATGCTGGCTGATGGCAAAGTCCCGCAGTGCTACTAGCATTTCCGGAGTTTTGCCCAAAGTAGCAAAGCGAAAAGCAAATTCTCTTCCTTGGGGGTCTCCTCTTTCCAGTAGTATGGGTATAAGAGTGTTAATCTGGGGATGTGAATCAAAATAATCCTCGGTGGTTTTGACTAAAAGCTGTTGACCCTTTTTTTTGGAGTGGGAATCTGCCAAAGCTGATAGGTCTTTTATTGTCTTTTGTGTTAACCAGCAACTCAAGGGGAATGCCCAAGGTGCGTGACGTTCACCAATTGGTTTCTTCAAGTCTTCCAGGTTTGCCTGTGCTAATTTTGACCCTTCGGTGCCTTCAGGGGTTTTCAACCATAATTTACGGGCTTCATCTATACGTCCCTGACGTGTTAGTGCTACTGCTACCAGGTGCGAAAACAACCCGCTAAACGACGTTCCTGAGAATTCTCCTGAAGCTTTAGCTTGCTCAAAAACTTGCAAAATTCCTTGGTCGTCACCAAAGTACGAGAGGGCTTCCACTTTCTTTGTCCACACGTCCCAGCCCTTAGCTTGGGAATTGATCAATCTTTCACAAGTACTTTCTGCTTCTTCCATATCACCATTGAGAATATGGTAGCGAGTCAGGTTCCCAAGGGCATGGATATTGTCTGGTTGAATTTCCAGGACTTTTTGGCAATAGGCGATTGCTTTATCATTATCCCCCAAGGTAAAGCTAATCAAGCTCAAGTTATTGTAAGAAAAAACAAAATCAGGTCGTAGTCGAAGTAACTCTTCATTGGCCAATTTTGCTTGTTCATATTTCCCTTGGATGAAATAAGCTTGAGCGCGTTCGTTTAATACCGCAATCTCCCAACCATTGGAGCGCGTTAAATTCATTTCAGCCAAGAGTTCATCCACCTTAGAATCTAAGTCTGCGATGGCTTCGCGGGCATCATCCGCCAAATCATGGTTGGGAAAACGACTCACAGCATTTTGAAAGGCTTCCAGGGCAAGTATTGGATGCAGGTTAGCATAGTGACCTCCCGCCAGGCCATATGCTGCATCTGCATTTTTAGGGTCTACTTTTACCAGCATTTCGCAAGCACGTTCATAAGCCGGTAAATCCTTTAATTCATAACAGACATTTACTAAATGGGAGAGAACATCTGCATTATGGGGGTAGTTATCACTCAAATTCTCCAGAACCACCTGGGCTTTTTCCCATTTTTGCTTGATTATCAAAGCTTCTGCCTTGCGAAGTTCCGGCATTAAGCTTTTAATTCCAAAACCACTACGTTTACTCAAGCCGGTTTTCTTTTTACTTGCCATTGCTAGTAACCTCCCTATTTTCTAGGGGGTAAGTAACTTTATTACTATCACGATGGTAGTAATGTCTGCACCCCCTTTTTTAGGAGTTTATTAGTGATGATGGTTTTTAAGACTATTATTTACTTTTTCTTTAACACAGGACGGGAGCAACTAGTACAGTCTGTCTCGCTATAGAGTTAATTAGCTTGAACTACGGTCAATCCAGGTTCCGAGATGCCCTGCCGTACCCCAGGCTATTTCTAGAATGTTTATAGGTGTATTGTGGTACTAGTATGATTAACTAGAGACAAATTAGGGAACAAACAATGAGCAACATCTACGTATTTCATCAGGGGCGAGGAGATAGTGGCTGGCTCTGGTATAACGTTTTTGATGGCAATGAGTGGCTTGGAGATCAAAAAGTTCATAAAACTGGGATGACAGGAGATCCATCAGCAGTAGTATACAATGACCTTCTCTATGTCTTCCACCAAGGACGGGGAGATAGTGGCTGGCTCTGGTATAACGTTTTTGATGGCAATGAGTGGGCTGGAGATCAAGAAATTGGTAATACTGGTATAAGTGCTGGCCCATCAGCAGTAGTATACAATGACCTTCTCTATGTGTTCCACCAAGGACGAGGGGATAGTGGCTGGCTCTGGTATAACGTTTTTGATGGCAATGAGTGGGCTGGGGATCAAGAGGTACCTAAAACCGGAATTACCTCTAGTCCATCAGCAGTAGTATACAATGACCTCCTCTATGTGTTCCACCAAGGACGAGGGGATAGTGGCTGGCTCTGGTATAACGTTTTTGATGGCAATGAGTGGGCTGG
>NZ_JAAHIG010000621.1:0-2995 GCF_010692305.1 Moorena sp. SIO4G3
TTTCCCATTGCCTAGTTGATCTAACTCTGCTGTATTTAACCCCAAGAAGTTTTCCAGTTGAGCAATGCTGACAGACTGGTTTCCATTGGTAATTAATGCTTGGTAGGTTCCTTGAGTTGGGCTGATTCCAAATGTTTCTGTTTCAAGTCTAGCATCGCCGATAGTCTGCCAATTGGTAAAATCACTGCTCTCGAAACCACCTTTTTCAAAAACATCTTGTGATGTCATAGTTATAAGAATCAGTCAGAATGTGTTTAATTCCGACGATAACATCAGGGCTTTTTGATTGTGTAAGTGATTCTACTATTTTATTTAGTTAGGAGAGGATTTGGCATATTCGGATTATGAATTAGGCATTAGTACTAATAAACTTTTAAAGTTTAGGTAAACTAGCTGGTATAATCTTGGTATAATCAAACAAGTAAAGTGGAGATAATGGGATGTCTAGAAGCATTACTATTATCAAGCTTGGGTTTTGGTAACTTTTAAATTAGTAATTTAAAAATTACTAATTGTGATTACTCCTAAGCCATTACCCATTACCCATTACCCATTACCCATTACCCATTACCCATTACCTATTAGTCTGTAGTACTAAGTTTTTTTATGCATGCTCTATCAATTCCAACTTGGATTATTCACATTTCCAGTGTTATCGAGTGGATCGCTGCAATTTGGTTAATCTGGACTTATGGTGAAATTACTGGCAATCGTGCATGGTGGGCATTGTCTTTTGCCATGTTACCAGCATTGGTCAGTGCGATGTGTGCTATCACCTGGCACTTTTTTGACAACCAACAATCCCTGGAGTGGATGGTTACAGTCCAAGCAGCGATGACGGTTGTAGGTAACTGTACCCTCTGTGGAGCAGCTTGGTGGATTTGGCGTTCAGCGTAGGGTTGCTACCAATGCCAGGGATAAGTTTTACGGTAATCACTCAGCGATTAGCGCTACTTGAGATGCTACTTGAGGTGCTATCAGCTATCAGCTATCAGCTATCAGCTGACGGCTGACGGCTGAACGCGTAGCGTGAGCTTTTAGCTCACGGCTGACGTTTTACCAATCATTTTGACAACCGTTTTTGCTGATATTCAGATGATTTCTAAAGAAACATTATTTGCTATTTCCCTATTTCCTTACCTAGGATTCTTGTGGTTTATCACTCGTTCTGGACAAACACCCCGTTTAGCGCTAATCGGATTTTACGTCCTGTTGGTGTTTGTTTTTATTACCATCCCAGCTGGAATTTATTCTGAGGTAGCTTATCATGAAGCATTAGCTGATGTGGATTGGCTACATGGCAGTGCTGAGTTTTTTTTAACCCTGTCCAATACTTTAGTAGTATTGGGCTTCCGACAAGCAATTATGGAACATCTAGCAAAGGGAACAGGGAGTAGGGAGTAGGGAGTAGGGAGTAGGGAGTAGGGAGTAGGGAGTAGGGAGTAGGGAGTAGGGAGTAGGGAATATGGCCTCAAAAATATCTGTTCGTAGATAGGGCAATATATAATTATAGATAAAAGCCCGACTGCTGACCAGTATAATGAGCTACTGTCTCAATCCCACTTGCCCCAATCCCAAAAATCGAGAAGGAACTAAATTTTGCATTGCCTGTGGCTCGAAGTTGCTGCTCAAAGAGCGATACCGAGGGATTAAACCTATAGGTCAAGGTGGATTCGGTAAAACCTTCTTGGCTGTGGATGAAGATAAACCTTCCAAACCTCCCTGCGTCATCAAGCAGTTTTTTCCCCAAGCCCAGGGAACTAACACGGTTCAAAAGGCAGCTGAGTTATTCACCCTGGAAGCGGTACGGCTGGATGAGTTGGGCAAACATCCTCAAGTTCCGGAACTGCTGGCGTATTTTTGTCAAGATAGCCAACAGTATTTGGTGCAAGAGTTTATCGATGGACAAAACTTACTGCAAGAACTGGCCAGTCGCGGTGGATTTAATGAAGCACAAATTCGGGCGCTACTGGATGATTTGCTGCCATTGCTGCAATTTGTTCATCAACATCATGTCATCCATCGGGACATCAAGCCAGAAAATATTATTCGCCGCAGGGGTTTAAAGTCTTCTGTTGTGGGGGGAGCAACCCAGGTCCGTGGTCAACTGGTTCTGGTTGATTTTGGAGCATCGAAAGCTGCTACTGGCACTAGTCTAGGGAAAACTGGGACAGCGATTGGCTCATTTGGTTATGTATCACCAGAGCAAAGTATTGGTAGAGCAGTTTTTGCCAGTGATATCTATAGTCTTGGTATCACTTGTATTCATTTGTTGACCCATAGGCACCCCTGTGATTTATTTGATGTCAGGGAGGGTGTCTGGATATGGCGCAACTTTTTGAGTCATCCTATTAGTGATCAGCTTGGTCGCATCATCGACAAGATGATAGCGGGGGCTATTAACCGACGTTATCAATCAGCGGCTGAGGTAAGTAAAGATTTACATGTTCAGACAACTCCCCCAACACCTCTCAGGCAACAAAAACCAGTTACACCTCTAAGACAACGAAAACCAGTTACACCTATCAAACCTACTGTACCATCAAAGCCAGCAGTTGGGGGATTGAATAAAAGGATTGCTCAAGAATTAGAAGAATTGAAGTCTGAAATTATGGGTAATCCGACTACTAAATCAACCCATCAAACCCTTGGCTCTAAGGTGGCTGGGTCTAGTAGTTTACCGAAAACTAAAACTAAACTTGATCGGGAACTGGAGGAGATCCAATCTGAATTTATTGGCTCTTCTAATCCTCAGCAAAATCCTGGTTCAGGTTGAGAAAGAAGGGAGCAGGGAGTAGGGAGTAGGGAGTAGGGAACAGGGAATAGGGAATAGGGAATAGGGAATAGGGAAAAAAATCTGTGTACCTCTTAGCTATGAGAAACGCTATAGTTTTAGGAGATTGCTAAGAAGATAAGAAGTTGGAGTTAGGGAATAAGATAGGATTTTAGCTGGTTATATCAAGTTCTATAAAATGGACTTTTGGCTTACTAATTA
>NZ_JAAHIG010000622.1:0-2993 GCF_010692305.1 Moorena sp. SIO4G3
AACTAAAAGACCGCATCCACTCTTGTCCTCATTGTGGTTATGTAGCTGACAGAGATGTAAATGCGGCGATCAATATATTGAATTTGGCGGTGGGGCATCCCGTCACAAGTAAAGCTTACCGAGTAACCGAAGGGATACCTGGTGTTGGTAAGAAGCCCACACTGTAATCTTTGATGAGCGTGTGGGAGTATGTCACAGACACCTTATTTGTAGGCTAGAATACTTAGTTGATATTTAGCGTCATCCGCTCTTTAGCCTCACATCTCAATGCTACCCCATGAGTGTGAGATGAATCGCGCACAGGAACTGTGTTGCATAGGTTGAAAAATGCTATACTGAAAATAGTAGGGAAGACAAATTAAGAGCTAACCGCCACCTACTTGCCTCAAAATTGAACTTTTTTGTATTGTAAGGCGTGGGTCGGGGCATCCCGGAGACGAAACCTTAGAAGAGTGGAGCCTTAATCATAAAGTTTTAACCAAAGGTGCGCTTTCCGTTGGCGAATTAAATTCGCCACGGGTCGCACCTCTTTTATGCATAGCCTGCTAACCATAAAGGCTCCACTCTTCTTGCGGTAACTTCTGACCGTATCGTTAATAAAGCTTGCTGAGTATCCTAACCAATGGGCGGAGTTGGCAAGAAGCCCACACTGAACCGTGCTTGTCAGTCTGGGAGTATGTCACTTAATAAGAAACGCCACGATATTTGAGGTTGACTTTGTCTTGCACAAGTGGTATAGGATGGGCACTACCCAATCGGTAATTCACTCCCCGATACTTGCCAGTCAAGTCAACTGCTGTGGTGGAAACTTCGCAAGGATGGTATTGGTAGCTAACACCGCGATAAGAAAGTTTCATAGTCTTCGCCTCATAGTGTGATTGTAGTGATAAGAGGCGCGTTCCGATACTTTTTAGCTACCAAAATCTACCAAAGGCAAATCTTGGCTCACTAATGCAAGCTGATTTCTCAGCCAGGGGGTATCTCCCAAGGCTCGTAGAAATATTCCACGAGCGCCGTTAATGTCTCGATCCATTGATCTACCATCAACTTTTGATTTAATAATTTTGCTGCCACCGATATTGACCAATTCCCCAGTCCAGCTAACTGTCTTACTCGTATAGGCTTCACAGACGTCTACGACGACTTTCCCAGTTTCTTGGGCTTTATGTTTTAGAAATTCTTTAAAGCGATAATGAGCAAAAGAAAGCATATTGCGAACTGTCTTCGATCTAATTTTGCGAGTAGTCTTTTTGGACATCTGGGAAGTCTCAAAAGTGGGAAGCAATATCACATCGAAGTTGTCAACTAAAAACCTAGCCGCTTTATGGTGAAGCTCGTTTACAAGATTTTGGAGCCTGATGATCATCCGTCTAGCGGCTTTTCTCATTCGGCGTTTTTGTCCTTTCTTAGCTTTACTTATTCGAGACAAAAGGTTGTCGAGATGAGAACAAATCCTTTGAATCTGGGAGAAATCACCATCACCAATCTTTCCAACAGAAGTCTCACTAAAGAATGTCAAAAAAGTCCTAACTCCGGGGTCTAAAGCGACTACTCTGCCTTGGTTCTCGGCTCTAGTATTAGTTGCTTCATGGGGAACTACCAGGTAGTAGTTCCCGTTGGTGCTAGTCAATCGACAATCACAGATATTGTCAGGCAGAGTCTCGGCAAAGGTAATTTCTCCAAGCTTTGTGTGATAGATCCCTTTACTGGACACTGCTGACTTAGGGATATAGCAAGACTGGACAGGGTTCTTGCGAGATCTAAATCTTACCCGATTGATTTGTGAAGTCTTTTTGTACTTCTTTTTGGCTTCCCTAACAGCAGTGCAAGCATCCTTTATCGCTATAGATTTGATTTGATAGGGTACTGCTTTGCACCACTCAGGGAGGTCAGTTAATATCCCAGTCTTGATGGCTTTCCAATTAGCTTTGGTTTCACCATCAGAGAGTATTTTGACGGTTTTATTGAAAACATAACGGGAAACTCCAAACCACTTACGAGCTGTTAAACGTTGCTCAGGGTTTAGGAACACTCGAATCTTCTTTGATTTTCGAACCGTACTTTCGGAGTCCGTGGACGCGGCAAGAGAAGACGTGAATAATGGAGAGAAGATCTGCGGTAAGTTCCGACTCGGGACAGCTTTCAGGTTGGTCGAGAACCAGGATTTTTCCACCGTTGAGACTGACCAAGTACTCAATGAGTTCAAACCCAAATCTGGTAAGTCGGTCTCTACAGGCAACAATAATTGTGAGCTGATCTCCGCGCACAATTCGCTCCAGTATGGCTTTAAGTCCTTTCCTTTTGTAGTTGAGTCCCGACCCGATATCTTTGATGATTTCCGCTCCTGGGAAGAGGGAGTGTAGGTAGGCGACTTGGCGTGCGAGGTCGTCTCTTTGCTTGGTAGAACTAACTCGGCAATAACAGATTGTGGTTGGCTGTCTTGGTTGTCGCCGCCCAAGACTAAGTAAGCTTTCTGTGTCAAAAAATCTAGTTCCCCCTGGGGTTTTTTCGCATCTGATCGTCCCATCGTCTGCATACTTCCTTAAAGTGTTCCTAGAGAGTCCCGTAAGTTCGACCGCCTTACGGAGTGGCACGAGTGTCATGAATCTAATCTACCAATTTTTTGTAGATATTGGCAGATTAGTGGACAATTAAGTTAACTGTCACAAGCCTCTAAACTCGTTACCTAGATCCAGAATGAAATAGCCCTGGGCTCACCTACTTATCACCTCCTACCAGTGACTAGCATAATTGTGACCACAGTTAGAACAAGTATAATCAGATCCTTCAAACGATTTACAGTGGCAACCCGAAACACTACAAGCACCATAGCCATTGACTGGAATTAGATTTTTTTTAGTTAAAACTAGGGCGTGTCATCAAATAGGAATCAATCTAGTTTAGAATCGATAAATGTAGAGAGTTGAGTCAATCAGGAGCCGTGCTATCATGACGCGCCGCTATGCTTTGCGTCTCGGACCAGTGGGAACGCA
>NZ_JAAHIG010000623.1:0-2142 GCF_010692305.1 Moorena sp. SIO4G3
ACAAATAAAAAACACAAAATTTGATCAATAATTTGATTGTTCATTAATATTACTCCCCTAGATTAGACTATCCTAAATTAGGATAAAATAATTCTTAAATGTTCTAGTATGGTAGATTGATTATAGTTACTTTAAAAGGATATCGCAAGGTAAAAACACTGATCAGGTAAGCCTTCAGCTCTAAGCTGTCAGTGGTGAGCCCTTGATTAGTCATTAATCAGTAGTCATTGCTGATTTGTGTAATGCGTTCGCATTATGAATCGGAGGGTAGAGTCCCAATGTTGACGAGACCCAAATCCACTCATATCGTTGTAAATTTTCTGGAAGTGCTGACGCAGTTGAGGAAGAATAACCTTGAAAATCTCTCTCACGGTAACCAACTAAAATGGACAAAATTCGCTGATTGCTTATTGTTTCAGTTTAATCCCTCTTGGCTAGGTTTGTCTAAAGACCATTGCTCAGAACTGACCCAATGACCCAGTATAATGAAATTAAGTCGAAATTGCATAGTGCTTGTAGATAGCAAGACTAATCATGGCAGCAACACACATACGCTTTGACTGGGCGATCAAAAAACAACTGCGGGATAAAGCTAATTATGTTGTCCTCGAAGGCTTTATCAGCGAATTACTCGGAGAAGTGATTACCATTGAATCAATACTCGAAAGTGAAAGTAATCCTCAGACACAAGACAATAAACTAAACCGGGTAGATATTCTAGCTCTCAATAGTGCTGGGGAGTTATTGCTAGTAGAGGTGCAAAATAGTTCGGAAAATGATTACTTTCAGCGGATGTTATTTGGAGTTTCGACTCTGATTACCGAATATCTGGATAAAGGAGAGCCTTATAGTCAAGTCAAAAAGGTCTACTCCATTAATATAGTTTACTTTCCCCTCGGCCAAGGACAAGATTACATATATGATGGAAAATTAAATTTCATCGGACGTCATATCCAGGACAGACTAGAGCCATCAAATCTCCAGAAGGAGTTGTTCACAATTGAGCAGGTTTACCAGATATTTCCCGAATATTACATCTTGAGAGTGAAACAGTTTGATGATGTGACTAAAAACAGTTTGGATGAATGGATATATTTCTTGAAAAATAGTGAAATCAAGGAGGAATTCCAAGCCAGGGGATTAGCCCAAGCCAAGGAAAACCTGAGGATTGAGAGTCTACCTAATCAAGAAAAGGCAGCGTATCAGAAATATCTGGAAGATAAACGGTATGAAATTAGTATGCTGGAAGGGGCAGAGGCAGTCGGAGAATTAAGGGGTAGAGAAGAGGGCATAAAACAGGGTAGAGAAGAGGGCATAAAACAGGGTAGAGAAGAGGGCATAAAACAGGGCATAGAGCAGGGCATAGAACAGGGCATAAAACAGGGCATAGAACAGGGCATAGAACAGGGCATAGAACAGGGCATAGAGCAGGGCATAGAACAGGGCATAGAACAGGGCATAGAGCAGGGCATAGAACAGGGCATAGAGCAGGGCATAGAACAGGGCATTCAACAAGAACGTCGTGCTAGCTTGGAGCGAATACTTCAACTACGATTTGGAACGATTCCTTCAGAGATATCTGAAAAAATTCAAGGCTTAGATATCCAACAATTGGACACCTTAATGGCCAGGGCATTAACAGTTACTTCTTTAGATGAGTTTAGCCAACATCTGCCGAATTAATGGCCAGGTGTTAAACTATAAGTCTAAAGGAAATTAAGTCGAGATGGCATAGTGCTTGTAGATAGCAAGACTAATCATGGCAGCAACACACATACGCTTTGACTGGGCGATCAAAAAACAACTGCGGGATAAAGCTAATTATGTTGTCCTCGAAGGCTTTATCAGCGAATTACTCGGAGAAGTGATTACCATTGAATCAATACTCGAAAGTGAAAGTAATCCTCAGACACAAGACAATAAACTAAACCGGGTAGATATTCTAGCTCTCAATAGTGCTGGGGAGTTATTGCTAGTAGAGGTGCAAAATAGTTCGGAAAATGATTACTTTCAGCGGATGTTATTTGGAGTTTCGACTCTGATTACCGAATATCTGGATAAAGGAGAGCCTTATAGTCAAGTCAAAAAGGTCTACTCCATTAATATAGTTTACTTTCCCCTCGGCCAAGGACAAGATTACAT
>NZ_JAAHIG010000623.1:2242-2986 GCF_010692305.1 Moorena sp. SIO4G3
GGATGTTATTTGGAGTTTCGACTCTGATTACCGAATATCTGGATAAAGGAGAGCCTTATAGTCAAGTCAAAAAGGTCTACTCCATTAATATAGTTTACTTTCCCCTCGGCCAAGGACAAGATTACATTTATAAGGGTAAATTAGATTTCCGAGGACGTCATACCCAGGACAAACTAGAGCCATCAAATCTCCAGAAGGAGTTGTTCACAATTGAGCAGGTGTACCAGATATTTCCCGAATATTACATCTTGAGAGTGAAACAGTTTGATGATGTGATCAGAAACAGTTTAGATGAATGGATATATTTCCTGAAAAATAGTGAAATCAAGGAGGAATTCCAAGCCAGGGGATTAGCCCAAGCCAAAGAAAACCTGAGGATTGAGAGTCTACCGAATACAGAAAAAGCAGCGTATCATAAATATCTGGAAGATAAACGGTATGAAATTAGTATGCTAGAAGGGGCAGAGGCAGTCGGAGAATTAAGAGGCAGAGAAGAGGGAATAAAAGAGGGCAGACAACAGGGGATATTAGAAGGCATTCAACAAGAACGTCGTGCTAGCATAGAACGAATACTCCAACTACGATTTGGAACGATTCCTTCAGAGATATCTAAAACAATACAAGCCATAGATATCCAACAATTGGATACCTTGATGGCAAGGGCATTAACAGCTAGTTCTTTAGATGAGTTTAGCCAACATCTGCTTTAACCATTGACCCTACCCTAATAGGGATGCGAAGGGC
>NZ_JAAHIG010000624.1:0-2964 GCF_010692305.1 Moorena sp. SIO4G3
GTGGGCTTCTTGCCAACTCCACCCAACGGTATCGGCTTTCGCCGACGCTGCGCGAACGGATACGTAGGCTTGCTTTATTAACGACACGGTCAGAAGTTACCGCTTAAAGAGTGGAGCCTTTATGGTTAGTCGGCTATGCATAAAAGGGTTAAAACTTTATGATTAAGGCTCCACTCTTCTAAGGTTTCGTCTCCGGGATGCCCCTCCGCGCCGGAACAATACAAAAATTCGATTTTTTTCGCGCTGTAAATAGCTGATAAACCAGCATTTAAGGCCTTTGGCCACGCTTCGCGAACGGCTTTGTTTATCAGTACATATATTATAGCATTCCATACATACCCTGTGCAAAATTCATCCCACACCTATGCTACGCATTAGGTGTGGGGCTTCTTTTGCCTGCCAGCTAAAGGGTAGAGTGTTGCTTGGAATTATTTCAATTCCAAAAAATAGCAGGAAGACAAGGAGTAACTATCTCGATAATTGAATAACGATCGGGTTTTTAGCCCGTTAGTACTTTGATTGCTAAGTTACACTTAAGCTAATGCGCTACGCGCACGCGTGCGCGTTCAGCTACCAGCTATCAGCTATCAGCGAACGGGTGACCGCTGACCCCTGACCACTGACTACTGACCACTGACGGCTGACGGCTGACGGCTTATAGTTACACAGACTTGGGGTGGTCAATCATGACGAAATCGAAAGGATTAGCTTTAGTCTCAGGGTTCATAAAACTGATTATCATTTGTAGTCTGATTCAACCGATGCTCGGTTGTACTCAACCAACAGAAAATGTGAGTAAGGCGGATTTAAATCAAGAGATTCAACCAACAGAAAATTTGGTTAAGGCCGATTTAAATCAAGAGATTCAACTTCATATCGATCAGATGGCGTTAATGGAATCGAAAACGATGCAAGTTAAGGTGCTGGATATAGTAGAAGATTCCAGATGCCCAGCTGATGTAGTCTGTGTGCAACCAGGACAAGTCACCATTGCCTTCGAGGTTATCAAGGAAAACTCACAACCAGAGGAGGTTGAGTTAACCCTGAGAGCAGCCCAAGAAAATTTAGCCGTTAAAAATTTTGATGGCTATTCCATGACATTAAAAAATGTTGAACCCTTGCCCATGACTAATCAGGAAACAATTATACAATCAGACTATATTGTAACGATTGTTGTATCGAAGAGTTAAACCCTCGTAAATCTAACCTATAATTATCATTTGGGTCTCGATTTTTTCAATCGAGACACGATAGATAAGGGCGTTGCTCATTTGGGGGGATGATTTATGAAACTCTGAAACAGGGTGAAGAGACTGGAAGTAATGCAAGATAAAACAGACTCAATCATCCTACCATTAAGCAATGCTATAAATCAGAAACTGTTTTGAGTTTCCTTCGCTATGATTAAAAGTGGCTGGCAAGGCTTCCAAGATGTTGCTTCGGGCAAGAAAACTTGACAAAAAAACCTACGCTAGCAAGGGCGATCATAGTAATAGCAAAAAGACTTAAATAATACTATGCCTACCAAGATAAACCATCACCACCATCACCACCATCACCACCATCACCACCATCACCACCATCACCACCACAACCCTCTGCACTGTATTGTTCCGGCGTATATGCTGCGGGAAGTTTCAGAACAGGGAAGCCCTATGCAGCGAGAACGGGCATTGAGCGCCCTAGTGGAATCTGGTCAGTTCCGTGGGGTGCGCCAGGAATTAGCTGACTTCTCCACACGACCCAGTTCCCGAGAACCAGGAGCAGCCAAACAACGGGTGATCTGTCATGCAGACTACCAAACTCGTTTACCTGGCCGTGAAGTCCGGGTGGAAGGAGACCCGGCCACAGGTGACGCAGCAGTGGATGAAGCCTACGATGGTTCTGGAGCTACCTTTGATTTGTATCGTGACATATACGAGCGCAACTCGATTGATGATCGAGGGGTGGTTTTGACCTCAACGGTTCATTATGGGAGCGGTTTTGACAACGCCTTCTGGAATGGTCAACAGATGACCTATGGGGATGGGGATGAAGATTTGCCGGAAGAGGAGAGACTCTTCAATCGCTTTACTATCGCCATCGATATTATTGGTCATGAGCTGACCCATGGGGTGATCCAATATGAAGCAGGACTGGTCTATCGCAATCAACCAGGAGCTCTCAACGAACACTTCGCTGATGTGTTCGGCATCCTAGTTAAGCAACGGACACTGAACCAAACTGCTAGTGAATCGGATTGGGTGATTGGAGCTGGTTTGTTTACTGAGAATGTCAATGCTACAGGCATTCGCTCCATGAAAGAACCAGGGAGTGCTTATAACGACCCCAGACTAGGTAAAGACCCTCAACCAGGTCATATGAGAGACATCTACACCGGGTCTCAAGATAATGGTGGGGTTCATATCAATTCTGGTATCCCCAACCGAGCCTTCTACATTGCTGCTCTGGACATTGGTGGATACGCTTGGGACAAGGCCGGTTGGATCTGGTATCTTACCTTGAGGGATAAGCTGGGTTCCACCTCAGATTTTGAGGATGCTGCCAGAGAGACATACAAGGTGGCAGGTGACCGATTTGGTGTTGGCAGCCTGGAACAAAAAGCTGTTCGTAAAGGTTGGGAAGAGGTAGGTGTTGAGATTATTGAAGAGGCTCCGGAAGATAAAATCCCCGACCTCGAACCCCCAGGATGCGCCGCAGGTGCGCCAGACTTTATCAGGTCTTTCTTCACCCCCTCCCCTTAAGGAGTAGGGCTGTTTCTGGCGTTGGACTTAAATTTCACGGGTAGGGAGATAGGGAGATAGGGAGATAGGAACCCACCCCTAACCCCTCCCAGGAGGCAGGGCTGTTTCATTCTGGCCAAAAATAGATGGGGAGATGGGGAGATGGGGAGATGGGGAGAATTTTGGACGAATAGTCGGGATTTTGGCCAAATTTATCTAACCATCCTCTTTGGCCGAATCA
>NZ_JAAHIG010000625.1:0-2836 GCF_010692305.1 Moorena sp. SIO4G3
GGGAGATGGGGAGATGGGGAGATTTTGGAGATCTTGACTACTGTTCCCGATTCCCGATTCCCGACTCCCGATTCCCGACTCCCGACTCCCTACTCCCTACTCCCTACTCCCTACTCCCTACTCCCTACTCCCTTTTCCCTTTGCTCTATAATGATAAATAAAGCAAAAGACAACTACCAATATCATGCTAGATTGGTTAGCAGTTTGGGGAATTTCTAGTGCCGGTGGCTATCTCGCCAAAGAAGTGATCGGTCCCTTGGCGAAAGAAGCTCTAGAAGACTACACCAAAGACTTCTTCAAAGAGTCTATCAAAGACTATACCGGACTATCGGATCAAACTACCCAGAAAAAACTCTTCGGTAAAGCTTTAAAAGAATTTGTAGCTTTAGTGGAAAGAGAATTGGAAGATGCTGATTTATCTAAGCAAGAATTAAAACAGTATACTCAACCCCTCAAGCAGTATATTAAAAACCAATCCATTAAAGCTATCCTAGGAAGTGCGTTTAAGTATGGCTGTGAACAAATAGATACTCAGACATTAGCCAACACCTGGATTGAACTTAAGTTATTACCATTACCAGAAGAATTTCGTTGGAAGTATATTGCTAGACAGTATCTCAAGCAAGTACACACTATCATCCGGGAATCGGATCAGTTGCGGACTATCCGAGATTCCCAAACCTTGGATGCGATCGCAAACAACACTAACGCTACAGCAGGCATTATCCCAGACTTTGACTTAAGCACCTATCAAGAAGCACTTTTAGAGCGCTACGGTAATCTGGGCTTGGATAGTTTAGATACCAATGCTTGTGCCTATAATGAACTAAAACTCTGGAAAATATTTATCCCCCAAAATGTGCGAGAGGTTCATGACCTGATGCCGTCAGCTCTTCATGAACTTCCTAAAGATTATTATAGAAAACTGGTAGAGAGTGGTCAACTAGACAGGGAAATTGACCAAGAGGAGTTAAAACGAGCTAAAGAGGTTTATTATCAACAGCCGCTTAAATCCGTATTGGATGTGATCAAGGACTCTCAAGGCTATCCCTATTTCGTAGTTTTAGGAGACCCAGGCTCTGGTAAATCTACTTTGCTGCAATATTTAGCATTAAATTGGGCAAGAACAGATCTCAATACTGCCCTTTCTCTACGGATTCCCTTACTGATTGAATTACGCACCTATATTCGCAATCGCGATAGTGGACAGTGTAATAACTTCTTGGAATTCTGCCATCAAAGCAGTGGCTCCATCTGTCATTTCAATCAACATCAACTTCATGACCAGTTAAAGGCTGGTAAAGTCTTAGTCATGTTTGATGGGTTGGATGAAGTGTTTGAGCCAGGCAAACGAGAGGATGTAATTACGGATATTAATCGCTTTACCAATACCTATCCTAAGGTACGAGTAATTGTTACATCTCGCGTCATTGGTTATAAACCCCAACGGCTAAGAAATGCTGAATTTCGTCATGTTATGCTCCAAGACTTGGAGTCGAAACAAATTCAAACCTTTATCGAGAAGTGGCATGAGTTAACCTTTACTAATCCAGCCGATAAAGTTAAGAAACGGGAGCGCTTACAAAAAGCAATTGAGACATCCTCCCCGATTCGACAACTGGCGGTAAATCCCCTATTACTAACCATGATGGCAATCCTGAACCGCAATCAAGAATTGCCTCGTGACCGTTCTGAACTCTATAACCAAGCGTCTCGATTACTGCTCCATCAATGGGATGTGGAACGAGCATTACTAGAAGATAATCGTGTTGAACCGAAGACTATTGATTATCAAGATAAGCAACAGATGCTGGGAAAAGTGGCATATTTCATGCAGGGCAATCAAGCAGGGTTAGCGGGAAATCTGATTAGTGGAGAAGATTTAGAAAGGATTATCAAAGATGAGCTAAAATTACGGGAAGTTACTAATCCCAGAGCCGTTGCTAAGGTAATGATTAATCAGTTGCGCACCCGCAATTTTATTTTGTGTTTCATGGGAGCAGATTACTACGCCTTTGTGCATCGGACATTTTTGGAATATTTCTGTGCTTGGGAATTTGTCAGGAAATTTGAGAAAAAACAGGAGATTTCCCTAGAACAGTTAAAAACTGAGGTATTTGGTCAGCACTGGCGGGATGAATCTTGGCATGAAGTGCTCAGGTTGATTGTCGGCATGATTGATTCCAACAAAGCTGGAGAAATTATTGAGTATTTGATGGCACAAGATGGAGAAGAGGATAGGTTTGGTAATTTATTTCTGGCAGCAGATTGTTTGTCTGAGGTTAGGAATCGGTATGAAATTCAATCAACGGATACTGAATTACTGAATTGCTTCAAAGACTTAATTCACTATGATCTAAATTATGATTATGACCCATATGGATATCAGGCCAATTTAGTCCGTGATCTTCATACTCAAGCTGTTGTAGCAGTAGCCACCCATTGGCAAGACCATCCAGATACCTTACCCCTACTTCAAAAATGGGCTCGCTCTGATACTGATTTGTTCGTGCGAGGTACAGCAATTGAACAGTTAGCTCTAGGTTACAAAGACCACCCAGATACCTTAGCCATACTTCAAGAATCGGCTCGCTCTGATACTTATTGCTATGTGCGACTTAGAGCAATTGAACCTGACAGGGGGACATAAAGCTTATAACGTACACAGTGCCAACTCTATAGCCCGCTCACCCTTCTTGTAATAGTTGAGCCAACGACGGTTAATTGCCAAAAGTTCGTCCACTATTTTTTGGCATAATCCCCTTAAGAAAACCCACGAGTGCTGATGTAGGCCAACATAAAAAGCGCTATGTTGACGTTGTCCACTTGATTGGGT
>NZ_JAAHIG010000626.1:0-2808 GCF_010692305.1 Moorena sp. SIO4G3
TCGTTATAAGGGTTTGAGCTTGCCATTACATCATTCGTAGGGTCAATTTGCCAGTTTATCTTTCCTAAGACAACTGGCATCAAAGCCTTATATAGTAAGCTTTTCAGGGCTCATGTCACCCCTTCAGATAAAATTCATAATAATTTATTAAAAAAACCAGGCAACTATAGTCAAATCAAAATTTTTTTTGACTATTTTTTTGAGAAAATTCAATGACTGAGAAGAAAGCTATTGTCATCGGTCTTGATTGAGCGCAGTTAGACAAACTAGACGAAACTCCTACACCATATCTTGACCGTTTAAATATTATAGAGTCTTTCACAGGAGGGATTCAAGGAACAGAAACAGAACAACAAACCTTTAGTGGTCCAGGTTGGGGCAGTTTATTAACAGGTGTTTGGGCAAACAAGCACGGTATTGTTTCCAATGACGATACATTAAGAGCTAAGCCAGACTATCCTAGCATTTTTGAATACGTTCATAATGACGATCCCGATAACTATATTGCTTCTGTGGTTAATTGGGGTCTAATCAATGCTTATTTTGAGGAAGATATTAATTCAATTGTTGATTTTGAATTGACCGCACCAGAACCCACTGATGATCAACTGGCTCAAGATAATATTATTGCGCAAACTGTAGCCGATTTAATCTTAAAAGAAGGGCCAGCTTATACCTTCGTTCATCTCGATAACGTTGATGTTGTGGCTCACAATTTTGGTTTTTCTACCGAATATTTAGAAGCAATTACTATGGCTGATGGTCATGTGGGGACAATTCTTGATGCGGTAGAAGAAAGAGAAGCAGCATATCCCGATGAAGATTGGTTAGTGATTGTAACTACAGATCATGGTCGCGAACCATCAGAAGGCTTTGATCACGGTGGACAAACTGACTCGGAAAGAACGACTTTTATTGCATCTAATAAAGAACTAGATGATTCTTCCGTTGCACCTGTAACTGATGTTGTACCCACTGTTCTTGATCATTTGGATATTGAAGGCGGTGAATTTGATGGAACATCTCTTCTTGAGTCTCAACCCGAGGGAGCATGTCACTTATGCAGAACATTTGTACTCAAGCTATAGCCCCGTAATGTGTTTTAGCTTGCTGTGATAGTATATAGTTCATCTGTTCTACAATTTTGACCTGCTCCCCTTTCGTACCAACAGTTTTTGGGGCGCGTTCGCTGGCTGCAACAGAATCATTGATTTTCAAGGTCTTTTTTGGCTCTAATTTCTTGAATGTCTTGCCAAAAATCAGATCTTGTCACATTTTTTAGAGACTGTTGACGTTCTTGAGTATAATCACCAAAACCCCATCCTACATCTTGTAAAAAACGAATTGTATCAACTTGCCCTAATTCCTTAACTAAGGCATAATACCCTTTTTGTCTTAATTCAATTGGTGTCATTGTTGTTATTTTCTTTTAATACAAAAGTGTTCATTAACCAAGTGACAGGATTATCTAATTTTACTTTTAATAGATGGCTATACTTAATTGCTTTCTTGAGCAATCTATCATCCGTTGTCAATAAGACATCTACCTTAGCCGTTTCAGCGCAAGCAATATGAAAAGAATCATACAAACCAAAGCCTAACTTTTATATTTCTTGAGAACGTTTATCTATTTCCTCGGTTAAAATTATTTTATTTTCAGCAACCTGTAATAATTTTCTAATCCTGTCTAGTTTGTCAAGATTAACCATTCGGTTTAATTCTGCTTCTATAGCTTCACTACTTACCAGCTTCCATTCTTCTGAAGAAAACCGCTTAAAAATATCTAGAATTGTTTGTCCTTCTAATCGAATTCTATCTTGTCGCCAATCATCAAAAGGACGATTTAAGCAACAAACATCAAGATAAATTAAGTAAGATTCAGCCATTACTACCCCTTGGTTTAATCATACCTCGAAGGGAATTGCAATCAATAGCTTAAGTTTAGCATTCGATCCCCATTTCATCGATGTCGAGTCATTCCCTTCAAAGTTGAAAGAAGCGATGCTCCTTGGCCTTTGGGCCACGCGGGGCGCGTTTGGAGCCGCTGCGCGATTGGCCGTAGGCCACGCTAAAAGCGATTGACCGTAGGTCACGCTAAAAGCGCATTTATGTAACAAAAGTTTCGAGAAAGCGAACGCGCCCCGCGTGGCCGTAGGCCAATCCCATAAGCGCGGAAGCGAAGCTTCCGGAGCGTAGCGTGACATGCAGGTCAATCGCACTACTTCAGGAAAGTCCCCATCCAGCAGAATCCCTGAGACTGGCACTCTGATATAATCGTTTAATGTTCGATAATACCTGCAAGTTCTGACCTGCAGCAGTCTGTAATTTATCAAGACATTAAGGATGAAGGCCGTCATTTTGGGACAATCGAACGAATTGGCGTCATTTCAGCCTAGGAAAAATCAGGGTTTGACCCCAGTTTGACAGAAAAGACTTCTATCTAAAACTATTAGAAACTTAGCATCAGGCACCAGCTGTTTCAGGGTCTGGGAATAACCTTTGGCATCAGAATAGTTGCGGAACCGAGCGAAAACGACTGGTGGCATCGGTGGTAATAGCCGAATCAGTACCCATGTCTTACACCTTAATGGGTAGTGCGCTTGCAGTCTTATTTGAGGCTGATTCCCTGTCTTGATGCAGCGCAAAGTAGCCGATAATCTATCCAAGATTTCGGCTGTAATGGTAGTATATTTGGTTGGTAGGTACCCGATCAGGCGTTCGCGTAGCGTGGCCTTTAGGCCATGGCTTGAGTACCTACTTCATTTTTCTGTGGACAGGCATGTGATTATTTCGAGTCTGGGGCTAACT
>NZ_JAAHIG010000627.1:0-2774 GCF_010692305.1 Moorena sp. SIO4G3
ATACCATTGGCAAGCTGTTGGTTTCGCTCACGGGTGTTTTCCAGTTTTTGCTTAACGTAGGTCAGTTTGAGTCGATAGGGTTCTTGCCGATAGCGAATGGCGAGCTGTTCGTAAACCTCTGGCAATTGAGAGCGGTCTTGTTCTAGAGAGTCTAACAGTTCCGGTAGCACATCACACCAGTGCAACGACAGACTCAATAATTCGGTTAGATGGCTAACTTCATTTATATATTTACCCAGCACCAAATCTCGTTGATAGCAGGCAGTTTGCCAGGTAATTTGGGGAGTTACAAAAGGATTACCATCCCGGTCTGACCCTACCCAAGAGCCAAAATGACAGAAGTTCTTAGCTGGTGGGTTCAGCCAGGGGAATGAACCCTTCAACGCTTGCTTGAAGCGACTATACAATTGAGGTATAGTATCAAACAGTACTTCGTGGAAGTAGTGAAGAGTGTAATCCACCTCATCAAGTACTCCCGGCTTAAACTGATGTAGCTCATCGGTGCGCCACCAGAGGCGAATTTCTTCCATCAGCTTTTGGCTACATTCAGTCACCTCCCAGGAGGAAGTGATTCCCAAGGTACCATAGGTTTGCTCCGCTTGGTCTAATTGTTCCAGAATCTTAGCCATCCGTCGCTGTTTACCCCGAATGGTACGACGGACGATTTCTGTGGGGTGAGCAGTGAAAACCAAGCGAATATCAAGATTGTCAATCAGCCTCTGAATTTGACCAGGTGGAACATTCTGCTTGTGCAAGTGGGGAAATAGCCAATCTAGCAGTCCTAATTTTCTTTCGGATCCTTGGTTTTGCTCCTGGCTCTTTTCGATAACATTGCTAACGGCACCCCCTGGTTGAGTCCCCTCATTGCCTATTTCCACCTCTTTCTCAACTGTTGTCACAGTTGAGAAAGACGAATTACCATTTTTTGTTAAAATACCTTCGCTGAAGGGGGTTAACTCGGGTTCAGTGCTTCTTCGGTAGGAACGGCGTCTTGAGAGTTGTTGATTTCGCTGTTCATAATGTTGTTCGACAATATTGATCAGCTGAAAGTAAAGAGCAAACGCTCGTGATGCCCGGATAGCCTCGTTAAGGTCAAGCTGTTGGATTAAATCAGCAACTGAGGATTGAGGATCTTCAGTCGCTTGTCCTTCTGGAGAACACAATTCCCGCAGTTGCTTGAGTAAATCAACGAGTTCCTGACCACATTCAGATAGGAGAACAGATTCCCACAAATCCTCTACAATTTTAAGTCGATGGCGCAGAAACAGGTCAGAGGTAGCCGGGAAGGTTGAATCTTGATTAGATGGAGATGGGAAAAAACTCATAGGCTCTATCTATTCCCTATACAAAGCTGATCTATTTTACGGGTTTGAGGTTCTTTAAAGTAATTAAGGAACAAGAATTTAAATTTCTTGGGAAAGGTCACGAAAGCTTAACATCTTTACATTAACTTTAATAATAAGCCAACTTGTTGAGTATCTGTAAAAATCATTAAATTTATCAAATTTGACTATTGGGTATACCTGTGAAACTACTAATGTTTATAAGTTTTTCTTGAACCATGACCCCAGTGTGGCTACTTCCCCCAACAGATTTGCAACTATTTAACCATGATGTCCATCTCTGGCGTGCGCAGTTGGAGCTGAGTGGAGTATTGATTGAGAAATTGGCAACCACTCTTTCTGAGGACGAGCACCAAAGAGCTGAGCGATTTTACTTTGAGCGGGATCGGAAGCATTTTATAGCAGGTCGGGGTCTTCTGCGCCAAATCTTAGGTCGCTATTTGGGCATGAACCCACGCCAAGTGGAGTTTTGTTATGGAAAGCGGGGTAAGCCAGCACTCAAGGAAACCTCTGGGGGCAGAAGACTCCGTTTTAATGTATCTCACTCTCATGGACTAATTCTGTATGCTATTACCCGAGAGCAGCGCATTGGCGTTGACCTAGAATATCTGCGACCAATGCCAGATGCTGAGCAACTCGCTCAACGTTTCTTTTCCCCCCAAGAGTATGCTGTGATTTGTTCTGTGTCTGAGGAACAAAAGCACAAGGCATTTTTTCAGGGATGGACCAGTAAGGAAGCCTATCTAAAAGCCATTGGTGAAGGATTAGCTGGCTTGGAACAGGTCGAAGTTTCTGTAAATCCAGCTCAACCGACTGCCCTATTGAGCATCAACAAAGACCCTCAGGCAGTTTCCCCTTGGTCTATCGCTGGTCTAACCCCTGCGCCGGGTTACTTGGCCTCGTTGGTTGTCGAAACAAAAGATTGGCAGTTAAGTTGTTTTGATTACACTGAGCAATCAGTCCCTGGTTAGGGTGTGTGGTGGGTCTAGGGTAAAGTTAGGGCGAAATAGGAACTGGTTAATCTTGACACTCCCCGCTTTAAAAAGACGGGGATTCTTAGATCTACGACCGGCCTTAAACCTTCGTATCCTTGCGGCAATACCTAAACCGAAATCCCGTCAAAACCAAGATCCTAGTTCAGTTTACGAAAGACCCAGCGGGCTAGTCTCCTTAAGCGTTCGGTTACTTTTTGAGAAGTGCCTTATGAAGTCCGTTGCTTCCCTGTTTCACCTGGTTTCGGCGTGCCCCGCCGTACCGTTCTTTTTTCAAAATGTGATCTTGCTGGGTTCACACACCAAGTGTTAGTTGATGATTGGGTTTTTAAGGAGGATTTTCCCTACCCTCCGGGCATTGTTACAGTCGATGTCCCCTATTAAGGGAAGCACCTCTGCTTCAGAACCGTACGTGAAGTTTTCGCCTCATACGGCTCCT
>NZ_JAAHIG010000628.1:0-2771 GCF_010692305.1 Moorena sp. SIO4G3
TCTGGGCGTTATCGCCGTACGCGTTCGCTAGCCAACGCCCTTCGGGCTAATCGCAAAGCGTGAGCAAAGCTCAATCCTGGTGTGAACGATCTCCCCCTAAAAAGACTCATAATAAACAGCCTAGGCACTACCTACCTTACTCCCGATTCCCAATTCCGAATTCCCGATTCCCGATTCCCGATTCCCGATTCCCAATTCCGAATTCCCGATTCCCGATTCCCGATTCCCGATTCCCTACTCCCTACTCCCGATTCCCGATTCCCTACTCCCTACTCCCTACTCCCTACTCCCTACTCCCTGTTCCCTACTCCCTACTCCCTGTTCCCTTATCATGACACAAACAACACCTCAAAAAAGAAGATGTGAACGTAATCGGAAACGTTCTAAACGAAGAGCTATTTTCTGTCCAATTCATCGTTGCCACCTGGATAGTGCTAGTCAAAAATATCGATTGTTTGCTGATCGACCAGGACAACTGATGGAGCGTGGTGTTAAACAAAAATATGCCTTGATGCTGATAGCGAGTAAAACTACAGTAGCTATCGAAGGAGAGTGGCTAGAGGCTTTTTGGTGTAGTGAGTGCCAGGAAACCCAGTGGTATCACGTTGCCAAGACAGGCGATCGCACCTATAAGGTATCGTTGGCTCCTGATGTGTTATGGCAACAGGTAACAGGAGTTGTAGATCCTCAAGGAAATCCCTCAGTGGGAGAATTTACCCGTCGGCAGTCTAGAAGGATTGGTTTTCACGGGGTTAAGGATTTTGGGGCAATTTAGCTGTTTTTGCCAAAGTCCAAACTACTGATACTTCCTAGTTTTGCCAATAAAATAGCGTCCTAAATTAATTTGTAATAATTTTTGTTTCCAGATCCGCTGTTACCTTTGCTAAATAATTGTTTATGTTAATTATTCGGTAGTGATAAACATGTAGTGATGGCTTAATCACCCCGACAAACATTTATTATAATGATGAACAAAATTCCAAATAGCTCCTAGGTGATTTTCTAATTTTTTGGAAAATGACAACGTTTTCCTAACCAGACGACTAATCCTTTGTCTTAAGGTATTATTTAATCTTTCAATATGATTAGTTTTACCCGTTTTTTTTTCTACCGGCTTGTGACGTTTTTTAGGTATTACTGTTTGATAAGCTTCCCAAAAATCTGTATAACACACAGCACATTGTCGAACTACTGGAGGGAAAGACTTCCATAATTTAGTTGCCGATTCGCGAGTGCGATCCCCAATATAAACTCCAACTATTTCTCTAGTTTTTTGTTCGCGTAGCGTGGCCAACGGCCATCAATGGCCAACCAAATCCATTGCTGATTATCTTTTTTTTTACAAAAGACCACATTTCATCACACTCTATGGACATTTTTCCTTTTGGTTTTTCTGAAACCTTGATTATTCGGGGAGTTTCAGCATATTTTTTATTAACATACTTCTGAAGCCATGTTTTTGAAACTCCAACTGTTCGAGCAATACCTGCTTGCATATATTTTCTCAAGTAATAGGTCATCTATTCTATTTTTTATCGACAATGGTATCGGCTTATTTGTCGGATTTTTAACAAACTGTCTCTTACAGTTTTTACAGAGATATTTTTGCTTTTTATTATGAGTGCTGCCATTTTTTACTGTTTGCTCACAATTGCAGTAAGGGCAATTGGGTCGCGTTATTAAATCTGATACTGTATTCATTGTTACAAGGCTTTATTCATCACTTTATAAAGTTTTTTGCTAATAAAAATTTAGCAGTTTTCCCAGATTTTTTTAATCAGTATTTATTATAGATACTCTGGGGGGGCGACATGAGAGCTAAAAAGTAGACTGTATAAGCTTCATAGCTCTCATACCTGTCTTGATGCAGTCGCTCATGGGGGGAACCCCCAAGACCGCGCTGCATCGCTCGTAAATAATTATCGAGCTTATGACGACTTAAACGCATCAAAGCATAAACTAATTCCCAACATTTATCCATAAAATGAATCCATTTTTGAGCATACATTCCAATATAAAAACTGCTATGTCTTTTAGTTAATCGCCCATATTCTTTGACTCTCGCTACATAGTCCTGAACTCCTTTTTTATTAATTATTTCTCCTTTAATTGTGGCAATAAAGTAAGCAAAAGAGATTATAATAAGTAAAGATATAAAGCGTTTACCGACAACATTACTGCCTTCCATGTCTTGATGCAGTCGCTCATGGGGGAAACCCCCAAGACCGCGCTGCATCGCTATTATATCCACCGCTTTTATAATCTCGGAACATTTCCTCAATATCAAAACGTTTTTTATAAGCTGATATTGCCTCAGACAATTCGCTCATATTTGTTAGGATAAACCAACCTTCTTGGCTTACTGACTTTCGATAACTTTTCTTCCATTTACAGGCAATACTAAATCCTGATACTTGTTTAGTTTTTGTGACTTTAACCTTTTCAAAAAATAACGAAATTCCTGGTTTTAATCCCGAGTTTTTCAGGGAAATCCACCCCTGATTTTTTAATTCAATTTGCTCATTTTTTTTAAGTCTTAAACAAAACTTAAACCCTTGTTTTTCTAGCCATTCAGCCAATTTAACTGAACAAAACTCTCGGTCTCCCAAAATAACAACATGATAGCTATCAAATAGCCCTATAATAGTTGATAGTATTTGTTTTTGCTCTAAAAAATTACTTGAACCAAGTTTTGAAAGAAGTTCAAAATAAATTGGGATTGCTCGGTTTTTATAAATTATACTAACCACCAATAAATTTTTGTTATTCCA
>NZ_JAAHIG010000629.1:0-2771 GCF_010692305.1 Moorena sp. SIO4G3
CCCTACCCGACCGAAAGGGTAAGCCTCTGTTGTCTGTAGGATTAAAGCCAAGTAAACCACCAACCCAAAACCAAACAGACTCACCCCATCCACGCCACTTCTCACCCACCGCAACCAATGGTGAAGGATGCAGTCGCTCATGGGGGCAACCCCCAAGACCGCGCTGCATCGCTTTTATGAAAATTGCATTTTTAAATTACTCAAAACCTTACTTAGTAAGGGCTATGGGGATTATTTTATAAAAATTTATCATAGCCACCCTAGGAGAGCCAATATAATTTATCTATAAATTATCAAAAAGTCTCTGTTGGAGTTGATTATTTTATTAGCTTTCCTCACTATTTATTTCATAAAAACCTTCTTTATTATGTACCTCTTCTCCAGTCAAAGGAGGATTAAATACACATATCATACGCATGGTTTCTGTTGCTCTTAAATAATGTCTTTCGTGCTTGTTCAAAAAATACAAAGTACCATCTGAAATAGGATGTATTTCACCTGTTTCTATGTCTTCTATTTCTCCATTTCCAGCTACACAATAAACAGCTTCGAGATGATGTTTATACCAAATATAAGTTTCTGTTCCAGCATGAATTAAAGTATCATGTAGAGAAAAGCCAACTTGGTCATCTTTTAATAAAAAACGACGACTTGTCCAGTTGCCATTTGGTGCTTTAACTTCCCGCTTTGTTCCAAGAATTTCTTTTAAGCGACGTACAATCATATAGTATTTCTTATTTACATATACTAATTACTACATATTGTATCCCACATTCCGCAGGTTTGTTACACCAGTAGATAATATTTTTGGCAGGGAGCACCAAGAAACTGAAGAATCCTGTGATGCTCATGAGTTAAGTTGACAATTTGCTCGACTCCGCCTAGGATAACTAAATGAATCGACTGAAAGCACTGAAATACCCACCCCATTGTCGGGGTAGCCGTCGGTTTACCCAATTGGTTGTTAATAGTTTGCTTAGTCCGGGCGAGAGCTTGGCGTAAGGCTCTTTGGGCGAGAGTGTAAACCAATAAATACAGACGGTCATCAAAGAGAAGCAGTGGTTCACTCCCCTCTCCGACGAAGATGTTCAGTGGCAATGCCATTCAAAGAATTTTTCAAATAGGTATAGTGGAGCGCTGACTAAGCCCTTACCATTGATAATCATGGCTTTTACCGCTACTTATGCACTGAGCTTCTCTTGGGAGTGGGTTCCCAACTCCTGGTTAATTTGTTCCACTAGCCCCATCTGGTCAATGATGCCTGCCAGTATGCCACAGTGGTCAAGATCTTGTACTCTAATTGAAGATGCTATTGGTTTCATCCTTCGAAAATACCATAGTTATCCTCTCTAACCTGCGGAATGTGGGTTGTATGACTAATTTTCAGCAAAAACTTCTCTTACCGCTTCTGATAATTTATTTAATCCTATATTTAACACCTCTTCTTCAATAATCAGTGGCGGTAAAAATTTAACTACTTGACTGTTGCTACCACAAGTTTCCACTAATATTTTTTTTTCAAATGCTCTGGTTGAAACTTGTTTTGCAAAACCTTCTTTCGGCATTTCTAGTCCCCAAATCATACCTCTACCTCTAGCTTGCATTTGTAATTCTGGTAATTCATCAGCCAGTTTTTGTAATGATTTTTGAATAATCTTAGATTTATATTCAACAGCCTTGGTTAAATCATCGTTTTCCCAATAACCAAGTAACTCCGTTGCAGCAACAAAAGCCAAATTATTACCTCTAAATGTACCTGTATGTTTTCCAGGAAGCCATTGATCAAGTTCTGGACGAATCAATAGTAGTGCCATTGGTAGCCCACCTCCAATGGATTTAGATAAACAAATCATATCTGGCAGAATTCCAATTTTTTCAAAACTAAAAAAGGTACCTGTTCGTCCATTACCGACTTGTATATCGTCAATAATAAATAATATATTAAACTCACGACATAATGCCTGAAGTTTTTTTAACCAAGTTTCACTAGCAATATTAATACCGCCTTCTCCCTGTATAGTTTCCACAATTATTGCGGCGGGTATCTCAATACCACTACCGGGATCTATTAATAGTTTTCGCAAATAGTTAATCGTGTCAACGTCTTTGCCGAAATAGCCATCAAAAGGGACATGATCTACATTTATCCTGAGACTATAAGCTTTATCATGATAAAACTGATTGCCTGTTATAGCAAGTGATCCCATCGTTAAACCATGATACCCATTGGTAAAAGCAATGATATTAGAACGCTTCTTGACCATACGAGCCAGTTTCAAGGCTGCTTCAACTGCATTAGTACCAGTTGGTCCAGTAAATTGCAGTTTATATTCAAGATTTTTGGGTACAAGAATAGTATCTGAAAACTTTTGCAGAAAATTCCTTTTGGCAACAGTTGCTTTGTCTAGTGAGTGTACAATACGATTGTTTTGCAGATAGTCTATCCAAGCCTTTATCACTTTTGGATTATTATGTCCATAATTCAAAACCCCTGCTCCGGCAAAAAAATCAATATATTTATTTCCTTGTTCATCATAAATTACTGCACCTTCAGCCATATCAAAAACAGCAGGAAAAGAACGAATATAACTTCTAACATTTGACTCTAAAGACTCTATAATATTCATGAGTTATTAATTTTTTTTTACAGCCCGTTTTATTCTAATGAGGTACAATAACAGCAATGGGTAAACCAATTTTTAATATCTTTCAGAGAGACTTGCTCAAAAGCTTCATCAATTGCATCCACCAAGTGAGGATAATTCCTCGCT
>NZ_JAAHIG010000063.1:0-32380 GCF_010692305.1 Moorena sp. SIO4G3
TTGGCAGCACAGAACTAGCTACAGCTGAGTAAGCTTATTGCACAAACTCTGATTAGCACCAAAGATGGGTGGTGACTAATCACCTTAACTAGAAATCAAGGCGATTAGCTTTAGTATCCTGTAATTAGTTATTAGTAGTTAGTAGTTTGGAGGTAAGCATTCAGCCTATCGCTATCAGCTATTAGCTTATGTGCTAGCCTGAATGCTTACGTTTTGAGTACTAACTACTAATTGACAATCTAATGTTGCAAAATTGAAAAAATAATTAACATAAATACAGCGGTTTGCAATTCAGTTAGGTACAAAGTTCTAGGTTTTTAGGGGGGTGCATCTCATCTTTGTAAAAAAGAAGGGAAGTGCCGGAAGTGTCGCAAGCGTGGGGATTTTAGGGAGAGTGGGTAGTGTAGGCAGTGTCGGAATTTTATTATAATTTTTGTCTAATTGCATGCATTGAGATGCACCCTTTTAGGGACTTCGGAGCAGGGACTTCGGAGCAGGGAGCACAGAAGAGGGAATAGGGAAGAGGGAAAAAAATCCTGTGTACCTGATAGTTATGCAAACCGCCGTATAACTGATCAGATTGAAATTTATAGCCTCTGTGTTTAAAATATAAGACAAAATAGGTTAAAGAAAACTTTTCTGCTGTGGAAGAAGCCTTTTTTTTGGTTTAGGTCATTCACAAGTGTTGGGAATTATCACCCTGTAGAATCCTTATCAGCATTTGATGGTCTTTCTGCAGCTGGAACCTGGCAGCTGATCATCAAAGATAACGCGGCTGGTGACTCGGGTTCCTTGGGTTATTGGAGCTTAGATTTGGGGTATACTCAATCTATTTAAAGCTACTATCGGAATTGGTAATTATTGCTGTTAGCATCTGTTGATGCTTGGGTGGAATTCCTGTTGAGGAGTTGGTTACTCTCCCATTCACCGCAGGTTATGCATAGGTGATACATAGGCAAAGCAGAGGATTTTGGCTGAGTGCTTCTGAGGTCGGGGCGTAAGACCTGTTCGCGGTCGAAAGGTGTTTAGCAGGCAGTCTTCTGTCAACTTGGAAGCCCCTTGCTCAGCATAACTAGCAAGGGGTATAGCACTACGCATTCAGATTAAGACATTTGTCAACTCCGAAACTTAGTCATAGCTTACTTCTGACTTCTGACTTGTGACTTGCGCGTAGCGCTATATACCCCTCTCAAGCGTAAAATTGAATATCCTCCCCACACTGATCCACTAGGTAACACAGAGCCCGGAAACGCAGGCTAGCTAATTGCTCATAGAGAGGGTTGAGCTTACATAGGGGAGGGATGTGTAGTACTAAGTGACCGAAAAGTTTTAAATCCCGCTCAAAGGGACATTGACCAGGAATAATTTTGGATAGGAATCTAGCTAGGGTTTGATCTGTAATTTCTATTTGATCCAGCCATTGGCGCACAGGTTTTAGTAAGTCAACACGTTTTTTGGGCAGTGGCTCAGGCGGAGTGAGACTGCTATTGAGATCAGCTACCTCTGAGAGGGATGGATTAGTACTTTGCTTGTTGGTTGTGAACATGGCTATACATCTCTAAATTTAATCAATAAAGTCCTCAGCAAAGGTATTACTGTGGAATGCCTTTTACAGAGTTCTAGTTAAGTAGGTAGACATCCAGTAATCAAACACGATTACTATTGAGCTGTATTGCCATATTGGCGGTAAGTTATAAAAATTTATATAGCTAGAAGTCATAGCATGTCCAGGAGCCTAGGTATTGTAAAGCTTGTGTAATTGGTAATTAGTAATTGGTAATTGGTAATTGGTAATTGGTAATTGGTAATTGGTAATTGGTAATTGGTAATTGAGATTATTCCAGAGCTCTTACCTATTACCAAAAAGCTCATCAAAGATGAACACTACCAAAACAACCGGACATGAGCTCAATTGTTACCACTGAACTTATTAAGTAAGCTTTCACCATTCAGCCTTGATCACCCTAAGGGAATGGCCATGCTACTTGAGGTGCTATCAGCCATTCTTAATCAGCTTTCACCTAAAAGCCATCCTTATTTCAAGGATAAAAATACAAGGGAAAGGTTTGGTAAAGCTTAAAAGAAGAAAGACCAATCAAACTATGAACTTTTGATAAAACTAATTGGTTGACTGTTGACTGTTAACTTTTGACTGTTGACTTTTGCTGGTGAACACTCAACAGCCAGCATCTTATAACACTACCAAAACAAACAGCTTACCCAGGGTAAGCTCATCTAAATCCGTATCAAAAACTACAGATAAAAGTTTAAAGATAGTATAGCAATCATAATTGACTTTGAATTAATGTCAACAAACTGCCTATATTATCAATAATCCTGAGATTATTTCTTCTTTGATTTTAGAAAGCTGGAAATTTTAATTGGGATTCCGCTTTACCGACCCAGGGAGCGTGGGCAACGGCTTCTTTTTTTATTGCTCAAAGCAAGCCAATATCTTGGGTTCAATAGGACTAATGTACTGGTTTTTACCGACGTTTTTCCCAACTTCAATGAAAATAGGTGGGTAATAGCCACTGCTGTATTGACGATTTTCCGAATGGGTTCGCGTAGCGGCTCCAAAGGAGCATCCCATGAGTGATCACGGAATTAGCTTAACATAACTTCATAATTATGTCATCCTGAGAAAAGAGTTGTCAATAGACTCAAGTTTAGGTCAATGTCAGAATTCTCAGAAAGAAAACGAGTAGTTGTAGTCGGTGCTGGATGGGCAGGCTTAGGCGCAACTCACCACTTAGCCAAACAAGGTTACGATGTCACTCTCCTAGAAGCAAGTTCCTATCCCGGTGGTTTAGTGGCAGGATGGAAAACAGGGGGTGGACGTTCTGTAGAAGGGGGAATTCATGGTTTTTGGTATCCCTATCACAACATTTTCAAGCTGGTAAAGGAACTCCGACTCAATCCTTTCACTCCTTTCACCCGTTCTTCTCAGTATTCCCCTGCTGGATTAGAAGTCGAATCCCCGATCTTTCAAAATGAACCACGACTTCCCACCCCTCTAGGAACCTTCCTCTACCCCGACTTTAAACGCTTACCCCTGATTGATCGACTCTCTGCCTTACCCCTGCTCTATGCCGTTATTGACTTCGATAATTCCCACCAGGCGTGGACTAGGTATGACTCGGTAACCGCCCGTGAATTATTTAAACAGTTTGGGGTTTCGGCTCGACTGTACAAGGATTCCTTTGAGCCCATGCTGTTAGTTGGTTTATTTGCTCCAGGAGAGCAATGTTCAGCCGCAGCCGCCCTAGGAATGCTGTATTACTTCATTTTGGCTCACCAACCGGACTTTGATGTGGTCTGGTGCCGAGGAACGGTAGCACAAATGATATTTAAACCCTGGGTGGAACAGATTGAGAAAGCCGGGGGAAAGGTACTTACCAATAAACGGGTCAATGACATTATCATAGACCACACAGGCAAGGCCAAAGGGGTGATCTGTGGTGATGAATGCTTTGAGGCTGACGCGGTGATTTTTGCTGTCAGTATCAATGGTATGAAGAAAATCCTTCAGAGTAGCACCATGCTCCAAAGCCGCAAGGAATTCCGGAACCTGATGAATTTAGGGGGAATTGATGTGCTATCAACCAGGCTATGGTTTGACCGCAAAGTTGAGATTCGCCATCCCTCTAATGCTTGTTTTGGCTTTGATGCCACCACGGGTTGGACATTTTTTGACCTTAATGCTTTGCACGATGAGTACCGGGATGAACCTGGTAGCGTGATTGAAGCAGACTTTTACCATGCTAACCAGTTGCTACCCCTGAGTGATCAGCAGATTATCCAGAAAGTTCAGCGTGACTTAGGCACCTGTGTTTCTGGTTTTAGAGAGGCAAATCTGATTGACAGTAGTGTGATTCGAGTACCCCAAGGGGTGACTCACTTTGCTCCCGGTAGCTATCAGTATATGATGCAGCGAACCACTAGTATTGAAAATGTATTTATGAGCGGGGATTGGATTATCACTCGCCACGGTTCTTGGTCTCAGGAAAAAGCCTATGTTACCGGTTTAGAGGCAGCAAATTTGGTGATTAGGCGCTTTAGACAGGGGAATTTAGCCAAGATTATTCCTGTTGATGCTGATGAATTTCATATTCAGGTCACACGTAAGATTAACAAAACTGTACGGGAGTTTGGTCAGACGTTATTTAGTAATTTTTGGTTACCTTGATTTAATTTGGTAATTTTAGGAAACAGGGAACAGGGAATCGGGAATCGGGAATCGGGAATCGGGAATCGGGAATCGGGAATCGGGAAAAATCCAAAAATCCTGTGTACATCATACTGAGAGCTTGCACCAGTACAAAAAAACATCCAAGCTTTTTAGTACTGTTCCCTGTTCCCTATTCCCAGATCCGCTGTTCCCTTTGTAGTTCAATCCTATGTTCACCACCCAAATACAAACACTGTAGTAAAGTAATGGAAAGCGTTCAGAACTCAAACAGGCTTGTTGTTACCTTCTACAAATGGGTAGGTATTCTGGTTTTGGTTTACCTACTGATTGTGGCAGTAGGGATAATTGGTACAGGCTTTAGGTCAGCTACTGGGGAGCAAGCCCAGGAATTGTTCGAGTTTGCTACTAATCCCTTTGCTGCCTTAATTGTCGGTACCCTAGCAACTGCTTTAATCCAATCTTCAAGTACAGTAACCTCGATTATTGTGGGTCTAGTAGCTGGTGGTTTGCCAGTGGCAACGGCTGTTCCTATGGTTATGGGGGCTAACATTGGCACCACCATCACTAATACACTGGTTAGTTTAGGACATATTCAAAATAAGGACGAATTTAAACAGGCTTTTGCTGCTGCAACCATCCACGACTTCTTCAATCTGATTAGTGTCGTTATATTCCTACCTTTGGAAATTACCACTCACTTCCTGGAAAAGATGAGTCTGTTTTTAACAAGCCTGGTTGTGGGTGAAAATTCCATTAACTTAAACAACGTTAACCTGATTAAATTCGCCACGGCTCCAGTCAGTGATAGACTTCACACTGTTAGTAATAGTTTTCCAGAACCATTTAATGGTATTGCCCTGATAGTCTTGGGTATCAGTCTTATTTTCCTATCCATCTTTTTCATTGGCAAACTGCTCAAAACCTTAATGGTAGGACGAGCGAATCAGATGTTGCACACTGCTATCGGTAACGGTCCCATTGCTGGGATTGCTTCTGGGACACTAGTCACTGTAATCGTGCAATCTTCCTCCACTACCACCAGCCTGATCGTTCCCCTAGCTGGTACAGGTTTATTGAGTTTACAAGAAATTTATCCCTTCACCCTAGGGGCAAATATCGGAACGTGTATCACTGCGTTACTTGCCGCTACCGGAATAACCGAAAACCCAATCCCTGCTCTAGAAATAGCTACAGTTCATCTACTTTACAACACCCTCGCCGTTGTGATCATCTACAGCATTCCTGTTTTGAGACAAATGCCAATCCTGGGTGCAGAAACCTTAGCGGCTGTTGCCACTGAGCGGAAGTATTTAGCTTTTGTCTATATTGGAAGCGTTTTCTTCTTGATTCCGGTACTACTTCTAAGTCTATCCACATTGCTGTAAGCATTCAGCTATCAGCTATCAGCTATCAGCTTAAGCGCTACGCGCACGCTACGCGAACAGCTTATGCGCTATCCGCACGCTACGCGAACAGCCTTTATGTAAAGCATTAGGCTGTTCCCATAGCGTGAGCCTATGGCTGACGGCTGATAGCACCTCAAGTAGCGTGGCCTATGGCCAACGGCTGATAGCACCTCAAGTAGCGTGGCCTATGGCCAACAGCTGACAGCTTACGAGTGCTGATTCTCTATAGTCCACTTAACTCTCTAGAGTTAATTGATAATAATTATTGCTAAACTAACCAGAGCAAGCCTTGCTATAGCAAGGTTTAGCAGTACATCACATTGATTGAACATCTCTAAGGCTAACTCTTAGGTTATAGGCTTAGGATAGGTTGAGCAAAATTTATTGAAATTTAATATCAACTATTGACTGCCGCGTTCCCTTTGAGTTACAGTCTATAGAACATACCCGATCACTGAGCCTTTCGAGCAATAGCCGAAAGGTTAAGCAGCAAAAGGGTGATCTACACTAGTTGGAGACAAAGTATGTTAGAGCAAATCAAAGGATTAACTGCTGAAAAGCGCACTGTTAGCAGAATTCAAGTCGAAATCAAGGAAATCGTTCCTAATAATTCCCGTAAGACTACTGAATCTTCCCTAAATACTGACGCTGACGGTGGTGATCTTAGAAGCGAGGAATCCTGAGACTGTCTGACCTGATCAGGTAGCTATTACTTATGAGCCCAGAATTGTTAGCAATAATTTAGTTGCTAATAGTTTTGGCTAAATCCGAGCTTGTATCAGAAATTAGAGAAATCTTCTCAATTATATTTCTGGTGCAAGCTAGTTGCTTAGTATAAATTTTTTGTTGCTAAAGTTTCTCAAATAGTTATGTCAGTGCTCGCAAAAATCCTCAAGCCTTATAGTGAGCAGAAATTCCTAGAATACCATTGGACGAGTAAAGCAGTATTTATCCCAAGTGAGGACGAAAAGAAGTTTGCTGATCTATTTTCTTGGCAAAAACTCACCGATCTGCTGAATTTCCATCAATTCAAGTATCCGGAGCTGCGCTTAGCCTTAGATGGCAAAGTTTTGGAGGAAAAGGAAAACGCCAATCTAATCAAGTGGTGCCAATCAGGGGCAACTCTAATCATCGACAAGGTACATAAACTAGTACCAGAAATTACTAACTTCACCTCAGAAGTTAGACAAGATTTAGGCTATAGTGCTCAAGTCAATTCCTATTGTTCATGGCCCAGTCAACAGGGATTTTCCTGTCACTACGATACTCACGATGTCTTTATCTTGCAAATAGACGGAAACAAGGAATGGTACGTATTTACCGATACTCTAAAATACCCGTTGACTGAGCAAAAATCAGCGTCTGAAACACCTCCGGAAGGGGAGCCTTACTTGAAGTGTACCCTTACCCCTGGTGATGTGTTGTATATACCCCGTGGACATTGGCACTATGCTGTTGCTCTCGATCAACCGTCACTACATTTAACCCTAGGTATTCATTGCCAGACTGGTGTGGATTTTTTAGACTGGTTAGTGAGTGAGTTACGGCAGAATGAAGCCTGGCGTAAAAATTTGCCACTGCGGTTCGATGCTGCTCCATTAGATCAGTCGATTGATAAGTTAATCGAAAATTTTAAAGAATACCTTACTAACAGTGATATCCAGGAACGATATAACTGTTATCTTGATGGCTTAGTCAAGCCACTAGCTAGATACTCTCTACCTACGCAAGCAGGATTTAATATATTTCCCAATGGTGTAGAGACTAGGTTTAGCAATCCCAAATTTAAACGCCTCAAAATTTTACATCTGCCAAATGACAATGGCTACAAAATTATCGTTTCAGGTAAAGAAATCGCTTTGAGAGGAGTAACTGACTCCTTGGTGGAAAATTTATTCACCAGAGAGACGTTTACCGGTAGTGATGTCATGACATGGTTACCAGATTTCGATTGGGAGGTTGATGTCGCTCCTCTTTTAACCCACTTAGTTACTGAAGGAATTATTTTTGTTGACTCCAGAGTATAACTAATAGGGAACAGGGAACAGGGAACAGGGAACAGGGAACAGGGAATAGGCAATAGGCAATAGGCAATAGGGAATCAAGAAACCAATTATCTGTATATCATAGCTATTAAAAATGCTAGAAAAAATATTTATAGTTTTTTATAAAATGACAATTAAGGAGACAAAACGATGAGCACTTTTTTTTGTGCTGACCATTCACAGCAGTTAGCCGAAGATATTATCGGTAGTGGCACTAATTACCAAGTGTATGTTTTAGTAGAATGCCGCCAACCGTGGCTGTCTAATGCCATGGATTCTAAGTATATTCCAGAGAATCTTAGGAGTTTGGTGGATGAGGTGAAGCACCGTAAGCTGCCAGTAAGATTCCTGCTGATTGCTAATAATAAAACCCTAAAAGCCGATCAGACTAAGCTTTTGATTTATAGTCACAACGGTGAAGCCAGGTTAAAAGGGTACAGCAAGCTAGAGTTTGATGTGACTAATCTTGGTGAGGTAGCTGGGATTGTCAAACAATTCTTAGCTGGAGAAACGCCAAACTGTGTAACACAAGACAGTGACACTAGAGACATTTTAGTTTGCACCCACGGTAGCCATGATGTGTGTTGCGCCAGGTATGGTAATCCTTTTTACTGCAAAGCCTTAGCTACTGTTAATGAGTTATCCTTAACCAATGTCAGACTCTGGAAAGCTAGCCACTTTGGTGGTCATCGGTTTGCTCCCACTGCGATTGATTTCCCAGATGGAAGATACTACGGTGTCTTAGATCAAGATTCATTTAAATCAATTTTAATCCGTAGTGGTGATATTGAATGCTTCAATCGAGTTTATCGAGGTTGGGGAATTCTACCGACTAAAATTCAGGTATTGGAAAGGGAACTTATCCTCCGCTACGGATGGAATTGGTTTAAGCACAAAGTTGGTGGTTCAATTATTAAGGAAGATGCGAATCAGAATTCTATTCAAGCTGAGATCAGCTTTGAAAAACCTAATGGCTTGATTTACCATTGTCGTGCTGAATTGGTTAAAGATGAAAGTAAGACATTGCAGCTGAAAGGGTCTTGTGGTGCTCAGAAAGAGTCAGTGTTTGTTAAATATACTATCAAGAATCTCTGCCTTTACTCGGAATTGCTGGAAATTCTTCCAGTTTATCAACCGCAGATGGCAAGCTAATATCAAGTCTGGTTGAATACCCATAATCAAGGAGAGGGTGGGAGGTGTGGGGAGATGGGGAGATAGGGAGATAGGGAGATGGGGAGATGGGGAGATGGGGAGATAGGTACCTGTTCCCTGTTCCCTGTTCCCTTTTCCCTTTGCTAGATATTAAGGTACATAAATTGGTGGCTGATGCCAACATAATCAAATGGCTCACCGTCAGCTATAAAACCAAGGCGACTATAGAAACCTAGGGCATTAATTCTAGTCATTAGTCTTAAAGCCTTGAGATTGTTTGCTTTGGCTTTTTCAATTAATGTCTCGATCAGTTTGGTGCCGATGCCTTGGTGACGAAATTCAGGTAATAGTCCAACGTAGGCAATAGTGCCCAATCCGGGAGACAATTCTCTTAATCTTGCTGAACCAATTACCTGATTATTACAGACAGCAACGAGATGAAAAGCACTACTTTCGTACTGGTCTTGTTCTGTTCCTTTCTCCATACCTAAGGGTTTTCTGAAGACAAGCCACCGCTGGTGGTACATATCCTCTAACTCTTGTTTATTTTTCACAGGACGCACTTCAATAGTCGTCATGATGTTTAACCATATTGAGAATTAAGAATTAAGAATTAAGAATTAAGAATTAAGAATTTAGAATTAAGAATTTAGAATTTAGAATTTAGAATTTAGAATTGTAAGCTATCAGCTTAAGCGCTACGCGAACAGCTTATGGGCATAAGGCACGCTACATCGAACAGCTTTTGAATATAGAAATTCTCTTTCCCATGAGGTACAAAAGGATCCCCCTAAATCCCCCTTAAAAAGGGGGACTTTGAGGTTGATAACTGTACCTATTACATGGAATAAAGGCTATAAAACAGCTAAGCATTCGTTTAATCTATGTTATGGAAAGCTGTTCGCGCAGCGTGAGCCTTTAGCCCACGGCTAATTGCATTAGGTTGAATACTTGTAGAATTCTTAATTCTCCATTCTTAATTCTCCATTCTTAATTCTCCATTCTTAATTCTCCATTCTTAATTCTACATTCTGATTACCTTAAAACTTGGGGATTATTGCTAATCCAGTTGTCGATATCTTTTAACACCTGATCCGGGATTTCCCAAGGAAACAAGTGAGCAGTATTGTCATAGCATTGCCATTGGCTATCCTTAAGATGTTGAGCGGTTTCTCGACTTGATGCTGCGGTAATATGGCGATCCGCAGCTCCTGCTAAGACCAGGGAGGGACATTGAATCTGCTGTAAGTCTGGCAAACGGTTATACCCAGCCCTAATGGCAGTGTTGAGTGCTTGTGTAGCGGCTTGGGAGGTCTGTAAATAGGCTGATATGGCGTGCTTGGCAATATACTGGTAGGTGCTGGTTGTGTGTTGTTGGATCAGATACCGAAAAAGCGATCGCTTACCAAATGTGTCAATATTCCACTGCCATCCTGGTTGTAACCAATTTAAGACACCAGCGATGCCGGTATAGAGATTATCCTGCCAACTAATGGGGGGATGATTACCCCAGGGTCGAGCAGCTGTGGCGATTAAAATTAAACCCGTGACTCTCTGAGGTAGCTTCAGGGCAAGCTCCATGGCCAAAATTCCCCCTAAAGACCAACCTAGTATCAAACAGCGGTCAATGTGGTAGTAGTCGAGGAGGGATTCCAAGTCAGTCAAGTGCTCGGTCATCTGAAAATTCCGATCAGCTGGACTTTTACCATATCCTCGCAAATCAGGGCTGATAGTCCAGAACCTCTGGGATAGATGTTGGGTAAAAACCGAAACGCACTGATTTGAGCCTGGATGACCGTGAAGGCAGAGAATTGGGAATCCTGACCCCTGGAGGTCAGTGTTGAGATATACTGCTGCTTGGTAATTTTTTTTAATCCCATTCATGTTAATATCATGTGCGGTTGAACAATTATAAATAGTAGGTAATAGGGAACAGGGAACAGCGATGCAGCAAGGGAACAGGGGGTTTCCCCCATGAGCGACTGCATCAAGACGGGAACAGGGAACAGGGCATCAGAAGAGAGATTACCTACCAGAAGGAAGCTAGGTTTTTTGATAACTGATTATATGAACATGATATAATCGTTAGTTGCTAATTTACCAATGAGATCAAGATATCAAGTCTAGAGCGATTTATAACCTAATCAGGTACACAGTTTTTTTCCCTGTTCCTACTTCCAAATTCCATCTTTAATTATTCTATATTACCTGTTCCCTGTTCCCTGTTCCCTGTTCCCTAACAACCCCAAAATTTGTACCTCATTACAGTAAAATAGCATGGTTTCTTTTACTTATAATCGCACTGTTCGGTTTTCAGATACCGATGCGGCTGGTGTAGTCTATTTTGCTAATGTTTTATCTATCTGCCATGAAGCCTATGAAGCCTCTCTAGATGCATCGGGCATTAATCTCAAATCCTTTTTCACTAAGCCCGCTGTGGCTATTCCGATTGTTCATGCCAGTGTAGATTTCTTGCGTCCTATGTTTTGTGGGGATCTACTCCTGATTCACCTGATGCCTGAGCAGTTGAGTGAAAGTAAGTTTGAAATTGCTTATCAGGTTGTTACAGCTTCGTCATCGCAACAGTTACTGGCCAAGGCAATTACGAAGCACGTTTGTATTAATGCAATGAGTAGAACCAAAATTCCCTTACCTGAGGAAATCGTGGAATGGCTAGGGAGTAGGGAGTAGGGAGTAGGGAGTAGGGAGTAGGGAGTAGGGAGTAGGGAGTAGGGAGTAGGTAAGAGGTAAAAAATCCGGTTTACCTGATAGCTATAAGAAAAGCTATATTTCTTTTTAATGAAATGATTTTAATAATTTTGTGGAATGGGCATCTTGGTGGAACTGGCATCTTGCCAGTTTCCTGCTTATTTTCGGGCGGGCAGGATCCCCACTCTACTGCTATTCATGCCAAGATTAAGCAACCCCTGAGATGATGTTGTGATCCAAAATTACTGAAACACAAGTATTCCCGATTCCCGATTCCCGATTCCCGATTCCCGATTCCCGATCTAAGCATGAGCTGACAAAAAAAATAGCCGTAGAAATACTATCCACGGCTAGGGAGTTCAACTTTTGATTTATGTCACAAAAATACCCGAAACTTTCGGATGTGATCCTATACTATCAGACCAAACCCAAGGCCGGGGGGGAAACCCCCCCAGAAAGTTAAGGTGTTATGGCAACAACCAATACTTGGTCATGGTAGTTATCACTTCACCGGGCACTTCAGTCGGCTCCAGAGGAGTCCATTCAGCAATCTCGGCATAGCCCAGTGAATAAAACATCTGCATACTATAAATTACTGATTGACGAGGACCTTTCAGAGTGTGCTGAGTTGGTTGTTTTTTGAAGTTCCGGGTAAATTTTGCTGACATAGTGAAAAAGTTCAACTTGATTTATATTGATTATTGTAATGATTATAAGTTTGATTGTCAAGGGGTTTTAAAAGTTTTTTTAGAGATTTTTATGGTTGATTAAAAATGCAATTAGCTAACTTTATAATTCAGGAAATTTATCTTTAATAGCATCGTTTTTGTGCAGATTATTTTTATGCTACATATAGCATTGATATCTATAGCGTTTATTGCCTGCTCCCTACTCCCTACTCCCTACTCCCTACTCCCTGCTCCCTGTTCCCTTTAAATTAAAGTAGTATAATAGTTAAAGGACTATTGTAGAGCAGTTGATGGCAATGGCTAACAATACATCTGATGCCCAACTTTACTTTCTCTTAGAGGTACTAAAAGCAACTGCAGAGAGTAGGGGTTATCACAGGGTAAACGCATCTTAATTTGGTATAAATGGTAATAGACAAAAAAAATGATTAACTCAATTTTTTGTAAAATTCGAATAAATCCCATCCTAAAGCAGTTTTTTTTGTTCAAAGCCAACAAATTTTCCGCTGACTTTAAACAAGAATCAAAGGAGGATTTCCTTAGGAAACCAGAATGTAGAGTACTCTCAAATCGACCAAGGATAATACAGCCAATAATTGATAATAAGTTGTGCTTATTGAGAATCAACAGGATCATTCTAGATTTTTGCTCAGGGGGTGACAAGCTAATTGAAAATCTTACAGGGGTTAGGTTTTAGGGGTTAGGTTAATGGTAAAATTGTCAAGCGGGATGGATTGATTAAAACTATCTATGAACTTGAATTGGTGAAAATTGCTTCAATTGCTGGGAAATACAAATGACACCGATGCGCTCATTTTACCCAATACCTAAAACCTAAAACCTAAAACCTAAAACCTAAAACCCAACACCTATCTAGGTTTAAGCTTTGTTGTCACCCCGTGAGAGATTTTTGATACTATTGTTTAATTTTTAAATGTAAATGATGATACAAATTTAGATGCGTTTACCCTGAGTGAAGAACCGATTTTTATGATTGGACTAACCTAAAATCTACTAACTGATAAAGTTGTATGTCGTGGAGTATTTGATCAAATTGAGGGTATAGAATATTTAGAATATGATACATGCAATGCAACTCCGAAGACCAATTTTTTTGAAACCCAAATGCCTCTTCATAAAAGCGAGTGCATCCCTGTAGATGAGAAATGAATGAATAAGTCAGGCGAGAGCAGTAATGTTGGAGTCCAGCTTCTAGGGGCAGGCGATCACTCAAAATTCCATCTAGGACTGCCGCCATGAGAATAGCACTCCGCAAAGCAAAAGGGGTGCCTTCACCGCTAACGGGATCGAGTTTGATGGCTGCTTTTCCTACCAAAAACCATCCGACCCCGCACAACGGTTGACGAATATAGGGGGAACAAGGAAAACAGCGAATTGAATTTACGTTGTTAACGCGGGAACCGATCCCCCGACTTTGGTAGAGAGATTCCAACAAAGCTTGTTGAGGAGTATTAGGAGCAGAGGGGATACAACCCTGAATAATCGTGCGACGCTCAGAAAGCGGAGCAGAAAATAACCAACTATCTGCCAATGACTCTATGTAACAGCAAGAGTCATTGGCAGATATACTTTCCCCTTCTGTGGTCACCATTATCCGTTGCCCTCCCCCCAGAACAGACCAGTTCACCTCCGGAGGCACAGTCGTCGCGTTAGTGTGTATAACCCACTGATAAGGTCTCAACAGTTCACTCATCGTAGCAGGATCAGGGGGATGATCGGGATCGATAGGATGGATTTTGCTCGCTCGCGCAACCTGGGATTGTCTGAGCAAAGTCAATAGAGTATTGGAGGACAAAGCCAAAGCTGGCTGGGATACCTTCACAGGACTGTGGGAAGACCCCCATCTCACCCAACGATGAGTGAGCCGGTATCCATAGGCTTGTAAAGAGATATCAGGAAATAGAATGCCAAGCAGGGCCTCGCTGACATCATTGAGGACAAGAGGGGGTCCGTGGGAGTCCTTCGTCGGGTCCCCAATCAAATCACAGGAACGCCCCACTTTGGCTAGAGCTGCCACAGAAGCCAGCGCACTTAATCCGTTGCCAACAACAGCGATAGACGGTGTTGTTGGCTGATTCTGCTTATGAAAGTCCATTAGAACTCTGCTTCACAGACGACATCTTCAAAGTATTTAATCACGTCTTCTACCTTGTCCTCGTGACCTTTTTTCAGAGTACGCTTCAGAACCGGCTCTTGTTTAGTCCCAGATTCAACTGACAGTAAATTAATGCCTTCAGAAATGGCAGGAAGGGTAGTCTCCTTGATAATCCCCGCATTCACCAACTCTTGTTTGAGTTTGTTGAGCAAAGTTTTAGCCGCTGCTGAGGATGTTACTCGGGGATCCCCTTTTAGCCATTCTGGAAATGTAAATAGGGGGGTCATTCCCTTTCGAGCTAATTCAAAGTTGAAATAATTCATAAGAATCATCAAGGCAATAGCACGACGCAATCCTTTACTACTGACATTTTCATTCTGGCAGGCAAAGGCAATTTTCAATAAACCTAAGAGACTCAAGTAAAGAACATTACTTTGGTATTGTAACTCCGGACCCTCCCCTGAAGTTTCCTGATGGGGTTCCCCATAAAGCTTTCCCCCGGGGATTATTGGATTATCAGGATTATCACTGGGTTGCTGCCATTGACCAAGACGAATATAACCCGGTAAATCACCGCGATCATTATCGCTGAAGAATGCCAAGTTTTGCTGGGCTGTGCTAAAACGCACGTAATGCCCTTCCCCTTCATCAATGATGAGTTTGATGATCTCCACGGCACGAAGCTGGGTTTCAGGATCGAGAGTATCTGAAGGCAGATTCTGTAGCGAAGTTTGAATACCAACATACATGCCATCCAGACCAACTACAGTTGATCGACTAGGACGTTCAACGTCAACAAACCACTGTAACTGAGAACTGGTTAAACTTTGCAGGTAGAAAGGTATTTGGAAGCGCCGCCCCAGCTTCGGAGCTCGCTGGATAGTGGTGTCAGCACCCAAGAGCTTTAGAACTTCGTTAGCCCAGCGGAAATGGCGCATTTCATCAATGGCAATCTCGAAGATTTCATGAGCTCCTTTCCACAGCCGGAAATCCTCTAAACTAGTATCCTCTGGTTCTTCTTGAGGGGCATTCACAGAATAGTAAGCGTAGAGATACTGCACTGCCAGGGCATGTTCTACGGTGGCGAGATAGGCTAATTCCTCTTTGATCTGCTCAAGAGTGAGTGGGTTACCGGAGGGAGGTGTTGCCGGTTTGTAGGACTGACCGCACTCCCGACCATTGACAACAGGACGTAGCTGCTCCCAATCAGTCATCATTTCAGCATAGTCGATCTCCCGCAATCGCCGACCATTATAGCTGTTAGCAATATCCTCTGTTTGGGGTTCGACTTGCCAATTTTTACGCTGAAAATTGAGATAGGGATAAGAGCCATCCTCACTAGCATTGACATCAGGTTTGTTAGATGCCCAATAAAAACATTGACAATCCCGAAAGTCATAAGTCCAGGGAGTACAGAGGGTGCGGGTGAGCTCTCCGGGTTGATAAACATCAGGATCGAGAGTTCCTTGGGCATTGAGGTAGGGGGCGCGGTTTGCAATTAAAACAGCCCATTTTAAATCGGTTTCCGGTCGCTCCACATAACCACCAGTATTAGTAGAAGGCCAAAGTTCCTCCAGTTTTTGCTTGGCGGCCTCCAGTTCATCCCCTTCCTCTGGAGGGTTAGGTCCAATTATAATGCCAACCTTCCCTGGAAATAAGGCATTGACTTTGCGCCAAGGGTAAAGTCCCCCCAATTGCCCCTTGCTTTTGTCACTAACATTAACAAAATCGATTGAGGGGGGATTGTCGGAGGGGGGATCGTCGGATTTTTCAGCGGCTGTTTGACCTTTGAGAGTCCATAGATAAAGATGATTTTTGTCGAGATCTTCCTCTAGCAAGCCTATTTTCAACCATTGCTGTGCCTGATCTTGGGGAGTTAGGGCGGCTAATCGAGCACCATCAGAACGATAAACCTCGAAATATGTGCCTGGGAAAAAATATTTTTGTAAATTGCGGTTATCCATTTCCAGTCCGGGATAGCAATTGTCTACCCCATCCTCTGGACGGGTGGTTGTGGGATTGCCCGGAACTATATAAGCTGCCCTAGCTGTCAAATTGCGGGGAAAAATTTTCCACTCTTGGGGATCTTGGGGGGGGTGATTCTGGCTCATAATGAAAATATCTCCCTTGAAATAATGGATAATTACTGATTATTGGCGAATCATTTCAGGTGATGTGACGAAATAAGTCTCAGGGTCGAGGAAATATTCAGGCTTTTGGGTAGAAAGCTCTGCATAGGAGGCCAGACAGAAATCAAGCCAACCACGAATGTAGTCGCAGGCGATTCGACCGCGTTTATTTACTTCGTGATAGCAACCCCCACCACAGAGGTAACGTGCCCAACAGGTGCGACAAGGTTCCATCGAGTCAACATGGCTGCGCTGTAAGTGTTGTGCCCGAGCACTATAGTCAGAACCCTGCTGTATTGACCCCATCTCCCAATTGGAATCGTCAACTAACCGGTGGCATCCATAAAGCTTTCCTTGAGCATTGACGCTTAAGTAGCCCGCACCCGCACCACAGGGGTAAGGACGATGGCTACCTCGATGGATTTCGTTGAGTGCTGTTTCAAAGTTAGTGAAGGGAAATCGCTTTCCTTGCAATAAGTGTTGCTTGCAGACTTCACCACATTCAATCATGTGCTCGAGAAACTGCACAAAATCTGAGGCTTGAAATGCATACTCAGGATTGGGAGAAACAAGTACGGGGGCAAATCCAGCGTCATCCACTCCTAAAGACAAGACATGCTCGAGGACGGGCAACAGGCGTCCGGTTTGGGGAGTAACCGTGATGCGGGCTGAGGTATGGGCTGGCGGTTGGGCCTGGAGATGCTTTAGTCCCTTAATCACCTCCGCATAACTCCCTCGCCCGTTAGGGGTTGGTCGAGACCGGTCATTAACATCTTGAGGACCATCCAAACTCAAAGACACATTAAATCGATACTCGGAAAATAATGCTGCATCCTCAGGGGTAATCAGTGTCCCATTCGTTGTAATCGAGAATCGCACCTTATGATGGCTTTCTTCGCCTCGGCGGCGAGCATAGCCAGCAATATGATGTACTAACTGGCGATTGAGTAGGGGTTCTCCCCCCATAAACCCCACAACTAAATCGACATTAGGCTCAGCTTCGGCTATCAGGCGATCAACGGCTTGTTCAGCAACATCCTGAGCCATAAACTGAGCTTTTCCTAGAAATCCCCCTTCGTCGGCATAACAATACTTACAACCGAGGTTGCAGCTTTGAGCCACATTGAGGGAAAGGGAGCGCAGGGGAGGAGGGGATAAGGGTGTTGGCGCGATCGCAGGTTTACCACTTGCCATGGAAAAAACGCTACGGACTTCGACCGCCTTCGAGGTTGTACCCTCTTTCGGGTCATTGAGGAGAACCCAGAAATACTTTGCTGTGGCTGCATCCAGATCAAAAATCCTCGAGCCATCAACCACAAACAGATGTTGACCAAGACTACTTTCAAACAGGCGAAAGTCTTGGGACAATTCTGGTTCTGGGCAAGAGGGGTCCTCTAAGGCCGTGACCGAGGGAGATGGCATTGAAGGGTTACTCATGCTCATGGCTCTCCTTGTTTTGTTCGCAGGAATTCTTAACAATCTTCAACCACTCCCGCATCATATAGTACTGTCGCTGGGTAATGTACATGGGAGCAGAGTCTGAGCCCCTCATTAAAGCTGGCATTTTATTGTCATACTCCCGGGGTTCTGCTAGGGGGCTTCGGATCCATTTTATAAACAACTCAGGTCGTTGAGCTAAACGTTGCTTAAAGACTTCATAGGCTAGGAAACGAGCATGGTTCATCCGTCCTAGTTCGGTTAAAGGTAAAGGATGCCCCGGTCGGGGAGCCATAGGCTCGAAAGGCTCATCAGGGGTGTCTGAAAACGCCAGGTTTCCAAGCTTGGAGCGCAAATTTTGATGATCTAGATTGGAGGCTTCCATCGTCTCGCGGACTCGCTGCATTAGATCTGCAATGTCTTTTTCCGTTTCGGGCCAATTTTCTCCCCCAATGAACTCAGAGTTTAAAACTTCTTCACGCTTCACCAAGTTGCTAAGCCCATCGGCAATGGACACAAAGGGGCGGCGATCCGGTTGGAAATCTTGGGGACAGCAGGTATAGCGTGCGTAGGCTGTGAGTGTTCCGCCAACAACAGCGCTCCCAGTCAGTGTTACTGTGATTAAGCCATCATTGGAGTCATCCAGGAATCCCAAGCTCTTACCATCAGGCTCTTGGGCATATAGACCTCCTGGGTTTGTGCGATAGTCCTCATCTATGGGCTTCCATAGAGGCCATTTGGCATTGGGATCTAAGATACAGTGAATTTTGCTGAGGAACGCAGCCCGATTCTGGGTTTCGGGAACTAAAGCACTGAGATCGCGATCTTCCAGATTCGTGGGACCGTAAACCAATCCTTTTGGAGGGGTAATTCGTAAGCGGATTTCAGGCCAGGTGGGATTAGGACGAATCACCTGAACTTGTCCTAGGGGGATGTCCTTCCCGTTGGGAACTAGGTGGTTACCTGTTTCTAGACTAGTTCCAGCAATAGTCTGGGCGCAATGTTCGTCCCCAGTGACAGTAACCTCCCCTTTGACTTTATCGCCTTCAGACAATGTATAGTGGTACGCCTTATGATTAGCTGCTTTTACATTCCAGGTAATGTTACTCAGTTGCAATCCAGCTTGTTCTAAAACATCGATGGTTAAAGGTCCTTCTGTGGTTAAAGGTCCTTCTGTGCTATCGGACCAGCGGGCATGTAACTCGAAAAAGGGGCAGACTGGACGCCAGTGTCCATGCTCATCTTTGAACCGAATTTCTGCTGGTAGATAGTGATCAATTTTACCCTCGGCATCGATTTTAAAGGTGAGTGACGGTTTAATAACTGTTTCAGCCGTTCCTCGGGGAGAGTAGTCATTAGAAGCCCAATGAAAATTCTCCATGGGATCAGGTGACTGACCAAATCGTGCAAACGCTAAGGGGGGGCAAATCCAAATTTTTTGAATCTGTATCGAACTGGACATATGTATATATTTCTCCCGATTGCATTTCCCAACTAGTCGAAATTATTATTGCAACTAGTTATGTAGTTATCTTTTACGCTTTAGGTTTCCTCATTATTTAACAATGGGGAACACCTCAATTGGCACGTTTCCGGTGTTTTTTACAACAATCTCATTTCCTCGACTACTAGAAGGGTAATAACTGTCGCCTAGGGTACGGCAGGGAAGATAATTTCTATCGGTAAGTGGGAAGCTTGAGATCCCATCGGAAACCTCAAACGAATACTCACCAAAATCAGAACTAGCGCATACAGCAGTAATTACAACTTGCGGGGCGAATGGGCCTTCAAAAGTGTCACCTGGCTCAATAATAAATTGAGCATTTGCGGGAAGAGTGTTTGCCTGAATGATCAGGACGGCAACAGCTACTACTGTCAACCACTTGACAGTCCTATTTATGTATTTTTTCATGATTTTTCCATGGTTTAGCACTGATTATTATATGTTTTATTATCTTTCCAACTCAACGCCTATTTTGTATACCCGAAAAATTACGTAATTTTTCGGGTATACAAAATAGGCATTATCCGCAATTATACATAAATAATATAGCAGTCCTAAATGATTCGTGAAATATATTGGCTAAAGTGATCGCTATAACCTTTTCTCAGCAACGATTCCAGATTTGCCTGATTTTACAAATGATTTAGAATTGCTATATGTAACGAATAGCACGCGCGTGATCAGCCTGAGTTCGATCTAAGGAAATTGGCTCTTAAGCACTTTCAGTGAGAGGTACAGGATTTTATACCCTACCCAAAATTTCTCAATTAGCGAAATTTGTTGAGAAATAGGGCGAGTATAAAAAAATCAATCAGTAAATTTTGTTTAGCTTCATTAAGTAATCTTAAGCACCTAAACAAAATTAAGTAGGTCGGGCTTGAAAAGCTCAGGTATGTTAAGTTAAATAAAGCAATAATACTTTCAATTTTGCGTACGCAACCAGAATTTAGAGTACTCTCAAATCCGCCAAGGATAACACAGCAAATAATTGAGAATGAATTGGGCTTATTGATAATAAACAGGGTGATTCTAGATTTTTGATACTATTGTTTAATTTTTATATGTAAATTTTAATACAAATTTAGATGCGTTTACCCTGATATGAATGGCTAGAGCAATTTTTAGCTTTACCTAAAGGTATCCCAAGTGCAGACACATTTCGCCGAGTGTTTGTTCGCGCAGCGTCTCCTATGGAGTTGCGTATCAACCCAAAAATATTCGAGAGATGTTTTAGACGTTCGGTCGAATCGATAGTTGAGACAGTAGAAGCACAGGTAATTTCCATTGACGGTAAAACTATCAAAGGCTCTTATGATAGAGTACTGGGAAAAACCGCTTTGCACTAACTCAGTGCATGGTCGAGTTAATATCGTCTTGTTTTAGGACAAGTAAAATTAGCTGATAAATCAAAGGAAATCACGGCAATTTCCGCCTTATTAGAATTACTAGATTTAGCTGGATATATCGTAACAATTGATCCTATCCCGCCTTATTAGAATTACTAGATTTAGCTGGATATATCGTAACAATTGATCCTATGGGTACGCAAACTGCCATTGCCTCTCAAATTATCAGTGCCAAAGCTGATTACGTTTTAGCTCTTAAAGCCAACTATCCTACCCTTCATAAACAAGTAAAAGATTGGTTTTATAAGCACCTAAACAAAATTAATTTCCTACTAAGAATCTCTGTAACCCTTACATCGTAAGGCTTTGAGTTTTGCAAAATGTGTAATTAATTTTGTGCACCTGCTTAAAAACCTAGATCAGGGATTTAAAGGGATTACTCATAGTTATGATAAACGGATAGAAAAGCGATTCAGCGCGGTCTTGGGGAGGCAGCGCTGCCGTGGTTTCCCCCACTCGCGCTTTGCATCAAGACAAGTTACTAAATAGCTTGTAGGGTGGGCAAAAACCGTTTAGTTCTTTTGATAATTCCAGATCCTAGAATTTTGCCCACCCTACTTAATAGTGGGCTTAAAACCCTCTTTACTATTGCTAGCATGCCTTAAATGGATAAGCTTTGTCCTCATGACTCTAATAATTGCTATATATCATTGGTTATCCCGCAACCAATTCGACAAATCTACGGAGCTGGTAAAATCTGCCATAGCAACTCCTAAACCTTCTAATTGTTCTAGAGATAATTGTTGAATTACCTCTAGAATTTCTGAGGGAATTGCACCAAGTTTGCCTTCCAGTTGACGGGATATCAGTCCCTGCATTAATAATCTCCCTTCTTCCCGGCCTTCTTGTTTTCCTTCTTCTCGGCCTTCTTCCAGAGCTTGACGAATTTCACCTTTGCGGTCTTCCATAAATACTTCTCGTTTATGTAATTCCTCCAAGTCTTTTCTACTCATATTGGCTTGATTAGCTATGGTTAGCGCCTGAGCAATTTCCGGGATTTCTGATAAGGTATCGGGGATTGCTTCTAAATTTGGGGCTTCCTTCATAAAATATATCCATTTCTCCGATGCCGTTTCTAAGTCTTCTAAACCCCGGGAAAATTTCGGCAGTTCCACAAACACCATGGTTAGGTGTTCGTTTCGGTAGATAAAGTTTTTTTGCTCTTCTTTAAATACAAAACGAGTTAGGTATCGGTCGGTTTCCTCAAACATGGTGAAGTCGGTAATCGTTAAAGCAATCACCGGCTTACGTTTAGAAGACCTTTCCCCAGATTTTAATTGATTGCCATAGGTTTTGGTGAGATTATAGATTACTCGTTCATCAAAAACCGGGACATTTAACACTTGCATTTCAATAATTACCGTGGAGCCGTCATTTAGAATCGCCTTGACATCCAGGTAGGTATCCTTTAATTCCGTAGTATAGCCAGCATTGTATGGGTCAATAATCTCTAAGTTATTGATTCTAGATTCCCCTTGATATATCAGAGCATTTAGAAAGCTGATCAGGACTTCTTTACTTTCAGAGGAACCAAAGATTTTCTGAAAAGCAAAATCGGTTTTGGGGCTGATAAATCTCATGGTTAATTATTTATTATTTATAGGTGGGTTGCCTTTGAAATATAAAATCTGACTCAGATCAGAATTTTGTACCTAAATCCGCTACTACTACTATTAATGTTATGATTATTATATCTTACACTAGTACAAAAATACTTAATAATATAAAACGTGAGATATGGCAATAAAAGGTGGCACAGGCTAGAAGCCTGTGACCTAACCCATAAGCTGTTCGCGTAGCTTGGGCGTAGCGCATTAGCTGACCGCTGACCGCTGACCGCTGTATGCTTACCCTAAGGAATTTTATCTAAAGCTTCGCGAACGACTTCAGAACCAACACCAACCAAGCAGGAATTTTCAGTTAGATGACGTTTCCAAGCTCTACTACCTGGTTGCCCTGCAAATAATTGCAGCATATGTCGGGTAATTTTGTTAAGCTTAAAACCTTTGGCTACCCAGTGATCAATATAGGAAAACATAGCTTCGACAACCTGATGGCGAGTTGGGGGTATAACTGTCTCGCTATAGATATCACCATCAGCTTTGGCAAACAGATAGGGATTGTCGTAAGCTGCACGCCCAATCATGACGCTATCGACATACTCCCGTTGTTCTTGCACTTGTTCAAGACTAGTAAATCCACCATTAATTTCCACGAATAAGTCAGGTAACTCCTGCTTGAGACGATGGACGTCACTGTAACGTAAGGGTGGGACGTTGCGATTCTCTTTTGGACTCAAACCCTGTAGCCAAGCTTTGCGAGCATGTACAGTAAAATGCTGACAACCGGCATCTGAGACAATGCGAACAAAGTTAGCCATGTCTTCATAGCGGTCAAGGTGATCAATACCGATACGGTGCTTGACAGTAACGGGTATGTTCACTACTTTAACCATAGCCTCTACACAGCGTGCTACCTGTTCAGGCTGCGCCATCAAACAAGCTCCAAAATTTCCATTTTGCACCCGACTACTGGGACAACCAACGTTGAGATTAATCTGGTCATAGTCCATAGCTTCAGCAATTCGGGCGCATTCAGCTAAGTCACTGGGAGTGTCACCACCAACTTGTAAGACTAGGGGTTTCTCTTGTGAGGAAAAGCCTAGCAAGCGTTCGCGATCGCCATGGAGAATTGCGGCACTGGTGACCATTTCGGTGTAGAGTAAGGTCTGTCGTGTAATCTGGCGCATGAAATAGCGATAGTGGCGGTCAGTGCGATCCATCATTGGCGCAATACTTAAGGGATAACCGCTAGTAATAATTTTGGATTCAGTTGGAAGTGATTCGGTTGAAATAGCTTTACTCGGAGCAGTCATGGGTTGAGGCAGTTATAGCGCTACGCGCAAGGCAAAAGGCAAGAGGCAAAAGGCAAAAGGCATGCAATAGCGATGCAGTAAGGGAACAGGGGGTTTAACCCAAAGCGCGACTACATCAAGAAGCGATCGCATTTATTTCCAGCCTAACAATTTACCTTAACCTGATTGGTATCGTTGAGTTTCAATTAACTTAACCCATCTCGCGCTATAACTTTCACCTGCTGATAATTCAATTTTCCTTGACCATTGCGCGGTAAAGATTCTACCGCTACCCAATCCTTAGGACACTTGAATTTACTCAAATTCCCCTCTACCTTCTGTTGCACCATCGCAACAGAAACCTGATCGGAACTAGGCACAAAAACAGCGGTTACCACTTGACCCCAATAGTCATCGGGTAAGCCAATCACACAAACATCACTAACCAGCCCTGTGCCACGAATTACCTGTTCTACCTCAGCGGGAAACACATTTTCACCACCGGTAATAATTTTGTTACTGCGACGCCCAACAGTATATAAGTAACCCTGTTGATCGAAATAGCCTAAATCGTCCGATTGTAGCGTTTGGACTCTGTTGGGCAATTTACTTAGCTCAGACTCTAGGGCGAGATTTGTGCTAGGGCTATAGTAGCCATGGAATAAAGACTTTGCCTCAATAGTAATCACACCGGTAGAGAGCGCTTCGAGGATTTCCCCACTACCATTGCGAATCTTGACCTTGGCATGGGGTAACACCTGACCACAACTATTGTTACCACTATTACCACTGAGGAAATCCTCAGGTTTAAGGGTGACTACACCAGAAGCGGTTTCGGTCATGCCATAGGTGAGAGCTAAAGGAAGATGATACTGTCTTGCTTGTGTTAATAGGGATTCCCACGCCGGAGCACCGCCTAACAAGACTGTCCGAAACCGGGATAACCACTCAGCCGCATCTTGGTTGATCAGCTTGGCTAGTTGAGTCGGTACCAGAGAGATAAAAAATTCTTTGGGATCAATGTCTCGTCCTTCCCCAGCTTTCAAGGCTTTGAAGGGCAAAATTACCATACGTCCGCCTGTGGTAAGCGATCGCATAAACTGCATCAAACCACTGACATGATACAGAGGCAAGACACAAAAGGAATTCACTGGCTTGTTCCCAAAATACTGATGAAACCCTGCTACTGATGCCATTAAGGTTTCCCAAGTGTGAATGGCAAAGCGGATTTTGCCAGATGAGCCCCCTGTGGGAATCATAATGAGTGCTGAGGGCTTATTATTGATGATTGAATATTTTTTATTGAGCCTTGAGTGTTGATTATTGAGTAGTGATGGCTCAATGATACTGGCTAATTCTCCGATAATTAGATCGGGATGGATTTGGTTAAGGACTTGTTGCCATTCTAGTTTTACCCAGTGGGGATTCCCTAAGAAGACATAACAATTACTGGCAACAGCAGCTACGAAAGCAGCGAGAAATTTAAGAGGACTTTGCTCTACTAAAAGAATTTTCGGTGCTTTTTCCTGGGAAAGTTGGGAGAATTGCTGACAGTATTGCTCAATGAGTTGGTGAAGTTGCTGACTGTCATAGCCAATCAGCCATTGTTCACCAGAACGTTGTTGGACATAGCTTAGGGGCTGTTCAAAGTATGAATCTTGCCGATATTTGCTCTTTAAAGCTTCAACCATCTAACCAAATAACCTTAACACCCAATAACCTTCAAAATTCCAACCTTCAAAATTCCAACCTTCAACATTCCAACCTTCAACATTCCAACCTTGGCCTTTCGGCCACGCGATCGCGTTCAACCTTCATTAAACCAATGGTTGACACCAAAACCTACAGCGCGCTTGAAGTCAGAGAGTTCTGCTGCTAGCTGGAGGACCGCTTGTTGACCAATGGTAGTTTCCAAGGCGGATGAAAAGACGGTATCAATCGGATAGGTTTGGCAAAACTGCCGTAGTCGTTTCCGAGAACCTGCGATCGCAGCTTTAATCACAAAAATGCCTCGCCATCCCCGCTGGTAACACTGTTCAAGTTGGTCAAGGGTTGCCACCGATTCATCCAATGCGATCGCAGTCGAATAGTTGTGGCTCATCTCCAACATCACATCGAACTGCTCTGGAGGTAGCGGCTGTTCGATAAACTCAACCGCTCCAATGGTGTCACATACCATCAGCCACTGCTCAGCTTCTGGTTTAGTCAATCCCCCATTGGCATCCAAACGCAATTGGCCAGAAGCAGGTATTGCTTCAACCAACTCCTGAACTATCTTGACTTCATCCTCAATCGGAGCAATACCAATTTTCCATTTAAAGCTTCGGTATCCCTGATTCCAGGGAGCTTCCCAGGACTGTTTTGCTGTTTCATCACTCGGCAACAGGTAACTGTAGTGTTGTTTGCTTTGTTCAAAGTCCTTTGTCGAAAGTCCTTTGCCAATCACTAGCTCCCAAGCCGATTCAAACCCAAATTGACAGCAAGGGAGTTCAGCAGGAATGGCGAAAATCTCCTCTGTAGTAATCTCCTGAGGTAATTGCTCGCAAAAATTAAACGCTTGTTCCAGAGTTTCCGAACCAAACCAAGGGATAGGAGCAATTTCACCCCAGCCAATGTTCCCTATTTCATCACTAAGGCTAAGAATGATACCTTCTCTGACTGTCCATTTGCCATGACTGGTAGACAACGGATGCTTAAAGGGACGCTGGTATGGGTGAAACTTGAACTTATAATTCATTTATTACAGCGGTTTGCAATTGGGTGAGGTACAAATTCCTGGGTTTTAGGGAACAGGGAACAGCGGATCTGGGAACAGGGAATAGGGAACAGGGAAAAAATCCTGTGTACCTAATAGTTATGAAAAACGCTGTAATTGCTAATTGCTATTGCGCTGCATCCCGATTCCCGATTCCCGATTCCCGATTCCCGATTCCCGATTCAACACTTCCAGGTTTAGTTAATACCAATACTCCTAAGGTTTCGCCAACAATGGGGTAGTGAGTTGCACGAAAACCTACTTGCCGTGCTAAAGATTCTTGCTCCGGACCACGGGGGAATCGCTGTACACTCGGCCAGATATAGGCATACTCTTCCTCAAGTCCTTGCTGACTGGCTAGGGGAACAACAATAGTTTCCATATACCACTGTTGAAACTGCCGAAACAGAGGCTGAGACGGTAAGTGAAAGTCAAGAATTGCTGCTTTAGCGCCTGGTTTAAGAATACGGTAAATTTCCTTTAGGCTCTTGGGAATATCTACGACATTACGTAATCCATATCCCATAGTTGCTCCGTCAAAGGTATTGTCAGCAAATGGTAAATCTAAAACATCCGCCTCTTGCCAGTCAATGTGTGGTTCAGAGGATTTTTGTTTTGCGATCGCTAACATCTGGGGAGCAAAATCTACTCCATACACCTTTCCTAGAGTGCCTACTCTCTCGGCTAATAGTCGAGTCAGGTCTCCACTGCCACAACACAGGTCAACACAGGTATCTCCTGGCTTAGGCTCAGCCCATTTAACCGTCATCAGCTTCCAAATGCGATGCTGACCCCAACTGATCCTGTCATTAAGCTCGTCATAGTTAGAAGAGATGTTATCAAAAATTCCCTGAATCGCCTGGGATTGGTCTGACATGATTCGTTCAATTAAGGTTAATTCAGGTTAATTAAGAAACCGACACCCAACAAGAGTCCACTCCAAAAATGTAGCGCTACGGCAATAAACTTACAATTACTCACCTTTTCCGGTTGGTTGTAATTAGCGTTAACATGGCGGCAAAGCTTGATAGCAAAGGGCAATCCTACCAAACTGAGTAATGTCCATAGGGGGAATAGCCCCATGAGCACAAACCCAGCAGTAGCAGCGAATAGGCTACCACAAATCCAGGGCAACAGTTGAGCACCCCGTTTGGTGCCAAGGCGAACCATAGGCGATCGCTTCCCAGCTGCTATATCATCCTCTACTTGGTGAAAATGGGAGCAAAATAGAATTAACGTAGTCGCCAGACCCACAATTATCGATGCCGCCAGGTTAGTCACAGACCAACTCTGGGTTTGACTATAGTAGGCAGCTGACATACCTAACGGACCAAAGCTCAAAAACACCAGTATCTCTCCTAGACCTTGGTAACCCAGGCGAAAGGGAGGTCCTTGGTACATATAGCCAAGGCTGCAGCATAGGAGTACTAACGCCATCACTGTTAAGTCTTGCTGCCACCAGCAGATCAGTAGCATACCAAGGATACCCAGTCCTAAACACAGGTTCCCTAGCCAAAAAATTAACGATTTGTTTCCCGTCAGGTTCACTATCGAGTGAGCTTTGTTTTTATCAATCCCAGTCTCAGAGTCAAACACATCGTTACTCAGATTCTCCCAAGCCAGAATCAGAATCGAAGCACTGACAAATGTCAAAAATATTTTCAAATCGAGGTGATTGGTCTCAAACCATGCCACAGCAGCTGCCACCCAAACATACATAATTGCCACGCTATACATGGGAGGCTTGATGGCTGCTAGCCACAATTTCCGTTTAGAGTTAGGAATTTTAATTGTGTTTGTTGTCATAATAGTCCCGGAATATGAATGCAAGTCGTACTAGACTGACCGTCACACCATCAACCAATACTGCTGGGACTGTTCAAGCTTTGGGTCAACGGTCTTCAACGGTGTTAAGGGGCAGCAATAGCAGAATACCATTAATCCCAATCAAGGTAGTGAATTGATAATACGTCAATTTATGTAAATTTTATTGACAAATTTTTAACTAAAGTGCTCAAAACCCTACGATTACTATAGGACTTACCCAAAACTGAACACCAAACTCTATGTAGGGTGCGTTAATAACGCACCCTGTAAGAATTAGTTGGAAGTAGTAGGGTGCGTTAATAACGCACCCTGTAAGTCTTGTAAGCAATCCTAAAAAGTATGACTAAAAAGTATGACCAGTAATGTAAAAGTGCTAGCACGGGATACTCTAGATATCAAGTCGAAACAGCAAAGATTTGGAGTGCCATCTAAATTCGTAGGCTTAGCCTTTTAAGAGAAGTAGGCTTGATGAAAACTGAAGTGGTATTTACCCAAAATAGCAGCTTTTTATTTGTAGTAGTTTGGAAAAATTAATCAGGGATTATCTATACTGGTATCCCCTTGATTTCCGTCTTGACTAATGACCCAATAAATGTTGGTTTGGATTACCAACATTTTGCCTACCAAAACTAGGGCTCATCATTAAAATTCAAAAAGCGATGCAGCGCGGTCATGGGGGTTCCCCCCATGACCGCGCTGCATCAAGAAATGATGCTGAGCAATTCTAGGGTAAGGGCAATAAAAATTAAACCAAAATGTGATATGGAGCAAGGATTATAACCATAGTAAGCCTTGAGCATCAAAATTATTGCAATCTTTTTTCAATAGTTACGATTAGACGGCCTATTTATTGATTTTTGCCCTTACCCTGCTTTTCTTAATTGCCAAACATGCTGATAATTGATCATTAGTCACTATAAAGTCTGTGAATTAAATAAGTTATGTAAATACAAATTAAGAAATATGTAGTAAAGAGCGTTCGCGCAGCGTGGCCATTCGCGTAGCGTGGCCCAAAGGCCAAGGCCAATCGCCAAGTGTTGTCGTTCATTTAGGTAAACACTCCTGTAATTCAAGAAAGCCTATATATGTCAGTCATTCCCTGCCCTGCTCACCTCTTTCATGAGGCTAAAGAGTTACATCAGTTTCTCTTAGCCTGCCAGAAAAAATCTCAAAAACAAGGTATTTCCAAAATTGCCAGTATTTCTCAAGAAATTCCCCCCCTCGACCCACTGGCCGTTTTTCAGGCAATTCGGGATAGAGCTGCCCCTTTTGCCGCCACGCCCGAGCCCCTACACTTCTATTTTGAAAATAGAAGTAATCAAGAATCAATTGTTGCTATTGATGCTGCTGTTGAACTGAAGTTAGCTGGTGAGCAACGGTTCTATAAAGCCCAAAAATTTATCGACTCATGTCTAGCTAACACCATAATTAGTGGTGACATAGAGCAGCGATTGGCTGGACCTCATTTTTTCTGTAGTTTTACGTTTTTTGGTGATAAGCTTAATAGTAACAACCCTTTCCCATCTGCAACTATTTTTCTACCTCGCTGGCAAATTTCACTTTGTCAAAGCCGATGTGTAGTAGTGGCTAATCTTGAAATAAATTCTCAAGTTAATCTGGATTGGCTGGTCGAAAGCTTATGGAGGCAGTTCAATCTAATCACCTCTTCTGGTCGTCTGCTCTACTGTTTTACTGGTAAGGCTAACCATCATCAATTTCTTAAGCAAGATTCAAAAAAAGCCAAAGACTTCAAGTTATCGGTTTCATCAGCCTTAAAATCTATCCAAGCTAATCAATTTAGCAAAATTGTCCTTTCCCAAGCCGTGGATGTGGTCTCACCAATACCCTTTAATCTGGTAGATTCTCTGGACAATTTGCGCCATAACTATCCAGATTGCTATATTTTTTCCATCAGTAACGGCAAAGGCAAAAACTTTATTGGCGCTAGTCCTGAACGTCTGATTAGTATTTACGACCATCAGTTAGTGACGGATGCTTTAGCAGGGTCTGCTCCACGAGGTCAAACCCCAGCTGAAGATGCGGATTTGGCGAACCAATTACTTAGTAGTGAAAAAGAGAGACGTGAACATAACGCAGTCAGTGAATTTATTATCCAACGTCTTTGTCAACTGGGTTTGGAACTGGATTTTTTGCCATCTCCCCAACTGCTGAAACTCTCGAATATTCAGCATTTATGGACTCCGATTAAAGCAGCATTACCAGCTGATGTCAATCCCCTAGATATTATAGCGAAACTGCATCCTACTCCAGCAGTGGCTGGTGTTCCTACCAAAATTGCTTGTGAGCAAATCCGACACTACGAAACCTTTGACCGTTCTCTGTATGCTGCTCCCCTCGGATGGATAGATTATCAAGGCAATAGTGAATTTATCGTTGGGATTCGGTCTGCTTTGATAGCAGCTAATCACGCTCGACTCTACGCTGGTGCTGGAATTGTTGCTGGTTCTGATCCCAATAAAGAACTGGCGGAAATTAACCTAAAGCTCATGGTGCTTCTGAAAGCTTTAGTTTAACCCTGTGTTCATTGGTGGTTGCTGTTGGATAATCAGTTACAATAATTTAGCTATTATGAATTATAACAATTATTTTTGATAAATGGGATATCAATTTAACTATGAGTTAAGAGGAAACCGAGAGCAACCACGGATTCTTTTTTGCCATGGATTCATGGGTAGCAGCCAGGAATTTGATGAAGCAATATCATTATTTTGTGAGGAATTTTGTTGTCTAGGTGTTGATTTACCTGGTCATGGTAAGACCAAAGTTTTAGGTGGGGATGAATGCTACACCATGCCCAACACTGCTCACGCCTTAAAGAACTTACTAGAGCAGTTAAACTTTGAACCATGCTTTTTAGTTGGGTATTCTATGGGAGGTCGATTAGCTCTCTACATGACCCTTCATTTCCCCCAATGTTTTAGTAAAGTAGTACTCGAATCAGCATCTCCAGGGCTAAAGACTCAAGCAGAACAATTAAAGCGCCGTCAACGAGATTGGCAAATTGCCGAAAAATTGGAAACTGGAGATTTATTGACCTTCTTATCAAATTGGTACAATCAGCCTCTATTCACCTCCCTCAAGGAGCATCCTAACTTTGAACAAATTCTCAAGATTCGACAACAAAATAATCCTGTGGAATTAGCTAAATCTCTGCGTCATATGAGTACAGGATGCCAACCATCTCTGTGGGAATCACTCCAACATAATCAAGTTCCTTTGCTTTTGCTAGTCGGAGACTATGATCATAAATTTAAATCAATTAACTCAGAAATATTAACACTTTCTCCAGAAGCTAAGTTAAACGTCATTGCTGATTGTGGACATAATATCCATTTTGAGAACGTCAATGAATTTGTTAAAAATGTCAGAGATTTTTTTTAGGGAGTAGGGATTAGCGATTAGGAATTAGGGTAGTCAAGCTTAAACTTGAAATTTTCAACCTTCAACCTTCAACCTTCAACCTTCAACCTTCAACAACATAGAATCAAAATTTAAAATATGCAAATAAAATGCCTATTGATTTTCGCAACACCAATAGCCTCTGGGCCTCCATCCTGGTAGAAACCCTACAGCGCTTAGGATTGACCACAGCAATCATCTGTCCAGGGTCACGCTCAACCCCTCTAACAGTTGCGTTTGCTCAACACCCACAAATCGAGGCGATTCCAGTTCTGGATGAACGTTCAGCCAGCTTTTTCGCCTTAGGCATTGCTCGACAATCGGGAAAACCAGTTGTACTGGTTTGTACCTCTGGCACGGCTGGGGCTAATTTCTATCCCGCTGTGATTGAAGCCAGAGAAAGCCGAGTACCACTATTGGTATTGACTGCTGACCGTCCCCCAGAACTGCAAGATTGTCATTCCGGACAAACCATTGACCAAATCAAATTATACGGCAACTATCCCAACTGGCACAGTACCCTAGCGGTACCTCAAGCTGATATCAGTATGCTCCGTTATCTACGGCAAACGGTAGTTCATGCTTGGGAGCGAGCCTCCTTTGGCAGCACTCCGCTAACACATTTTCCTACCCCTGGTCCAGTACACTTAAATCTACCCTTCCGTGACCCCCTCCCACCCATTCCCGACACAACCACTAACCCATTAAAATCCCAATTACAACCAGAAGAATTCTTCGA
>NZ_JAAHIG010000630.1:0-2743 GCF_010692305.1 Moorena sp. SIO4G3
TATCCTGGATTATTTTCATAATAATGGTTTACAAAATGGAGATTATTTAATTATTGAAGACACAAATAAAGCTTTATGGGAGGCTTGGTCAGATTGGGAAGATCAAGAATTTATTGAACGGATGAAATGTAAGCTTAATTTACTAAAAAAATGGCTGAATCAGCATCAATATGAGTACTTAATTGATACTCACTACCAAGATTTGTTTGGTTATAACGGCTCGAAGAATTGGAATTCGATGTTAAAAAGAATGTAAATAACAATGACTAACTGCTGGGGTTAAGGTATTAAACAATTTATTCTGCTTTTTAAAGGAAGAAGGAATTTTCTTATTTACCATACGAGAAGACTATCGCCGTGAAATGCAGACAGCCTTAGATAAATTACCGTGGACATTAGTCAGTGAAGAGGATTTTCCGATATATGACGAAGCCAAGTTGATGTATCTTCTGGCTTTCAAAAAGGAGCGATCGCTAGGATTTTACATATAGTAAAAGTGTCAGATTAAGTGTTGTTATCAAAAAAAAGCTATTAGTAGGAGATAAGAGACAGTTTATGTGTAATCAAACAAAAGTTGAAAAAAAATATTTATCAAATTATAATCGTGAAATAGGTACAACTAGACCTTTATCTCCAGAACAAGTAGATCGATACCATGAAAATGGATTTGTTATTATTCCTAGTTTCTTTGAGATAGAAGAAATTAAGCCTCTTCAAGAAGCTTTTGAAAAAGACCCAGATATCAGAGGAAATGAGACACATTTTTTGGATAGTCAAGGCTATAGTAATCAGATAGCACATTGGGCAGAATTAGGAGACTCTTTGTTAGGATGTATTCCCAGATTAGCTCGAATAATAGATGGAGTAGAAGTTTTATTAGGTGGGCAAGAGTGCTACCATTGGTATTCAAAAATTGTCAAGAAAAGACCCCATTCTAAAGGGAGTATTGAATGGCATCAGGACTATGGTTCTTGGTACTATGATACTTTTTTGTTTTCTGACATGCTAAGTGTTTTTTTTGCGGTTAATGAGCATTCTATAAAAAATGGCTGTGTCAAAGTCATTAAAAAATCCCATTTAGTCAATCGAATTGATCATATTGTGCGAGGAGAAGCTCTTGTGGCTGATCCAATTCGCATCAAACAAATACTACAAAAACTTGAAGTTTTTAATGTAGAGATGAAACCAGGCGATGTTATGTTCATACATAGTAATACAATACATAGTTCTAACCCGAATAATACTGATAATTCACGAATAAATTTAGTTTGTACCTATAGTGCTGTATCCAATGAGCCAATCGATCCACAAGCTGGATACCATCGTTATAAACCTCTAGAAAAATTGCCGGATTCTTGGATCTTAGATGGTAAATATAATTCTGTATTTGATAATCAAGAGTTTTTATATCCAGAAATTCGAGAGATTACTATCCGAGGCAGAAAAAAAAGTGATTAGACGATAGTTTTTAGTAAACTAATAATTAAGTGATCGTAATGAACAATCCAAGGTTTGTCACAATATGTTATAACAACTAACTTTAGCTGTCATTAAATTATTTTTTTATGGCAGATATGGAAAATAAATCTAATTTATGATATGAGGTACGAAAAATAAATATGTATGAACTAACTGATGCTCAAGTTAATACTTTCCACCAGAAAGGTTGGATTGGACCGCTTGATACCTTCTCAGCCCAAGAAGTTAAAATTGTGAGAAAAGAAATAGAAGCAATTAGCCAAATTGAATTGGTGGGCGAGCAGAAAATTAGAACTTTTTCACATATTGATTTTGGTATAAAAACAGTAAATAACCACCATCTATACTGTAAGCCTTTGTCTGACATCTTTGAGGATAAAAGAGTTGTGTCTCGCTTAAACCAACTCGGTGAACCAAACTTATTGTTCTGGAGAACAAGTATTTTTCATAGAATGCCCGCACAAGAGGAAATTGGTTGGCATCAGGAAATAGAATACTATGGATATTATCCAGATATAGATGAAAATGACCTTTTTTTACTTTTTCCCAAAGGAGAAAAACCGCTTAACCTTACTGTGTGGGTAGCGTTTGAAGATATTACTTCTGAAATGGGTACACTGTCCTTTGCTAATGGCTCCCATCAGAAGGAATTTAAAAGCATTAAAGTTCCTTTTGGACAAGGATTGTTTCAAGAAGAAAAGTATGTCAGAAACTTAGAAGCAGAGCCAGAGGAAAAACGATACTCTAAAGTATTTGAATTTGATGAAAACGAGTGGGAGATAGAATCTGTTCCAACGGTAAAAGCAGGTCAGATAATTATTTTCACTGAGAAATTGATGCACAGTGCTCCCTCCAATAATTCCAGTAAAGAAAGATGGGCAATTAACGGACGCTATATTAGACCTAGCGTAACAGTTCATCCACAACTACTAAATAATGATTACATTGATAGCTATGGTTGCGATCTCAGAAAACACTTTAGCATTTTAGTATCCGGTAGCAACAATCATAAGACCAATAAAGTTGTTACTATAAATCGAAAAGGAGACTAGTCACAGTTATGATAGTTGAATCTAATTTATCTGAACAAACAAACCTAAATAATAAGCGGTTTGTCAAAATCTCTGACCGAGAAGATATAGCAGCCGCCAGAGCGGTTAGGACATAGACTAGAAGTAGTGTTTGAGACACAGCAATCCCATTACCGATGCCCAAACCCTATAGTTACGATCTCCGAAAAAAAGTGATAGAAGCAATCATTGAA
>NZ_JAAHIG010000631.1:0-2732 GCF_010692305.1 Moorena sp. SIO4G3
AAGCTGCCACCAGCAATTACACTGGAGCCAAAAAGATACTTAGGAGCCGTATGCGGTGAAAGTCGCACGTACGGTTCTGGAACGGAGGTGCCCCGGATAATACCGGGCATCGACCGCAACAGCAACTGGGTCAGAAGTTACCGCAAGAATAAGGCAGCCTTTATGGTTGGTCGGCTATGGGTAAAGGGTTAAAACTTTATGATTAAGGCTGCCTTATTCTAAGGTTTCGTCTCCGGAAAGATGAAGCGTCAAAAATCACGCTCATCAGACGGGTCTGCTGAAACCCCGTCCCTCAATAGGGCGGGGTAGTTCATGTGGACAAATCTGATACTATAGCGCTTTTAAATTCGCTGAGGTACACAATTTTATGATTTTAGGGAAGAGGGAACAGGGAATCGGGAATCGGGAATCGGGTAAAAATATTGTGTACCTAATAAGTATCCAAAACGCTATTATATTTAAAATTTAATTCCCAAATTGACTAATCGTAAGACGTGAAAACACAAACTATTTCATAGTGTTGGGAGTCGGGAATCGGGAATTGGGAATCGGGAGTCGGTAATTCACCTATTTAATAAATACTATAAAGCTCTTTTCCCTGTTCCCTGTTCCCTGTTCCCTTTATTGGCTGCTTCTTTCTCAATTTTGTCTAAAGCAATCTTAGCTTTTAAAAGAACTCTCCAATAGGCTAAATTACTAGTCCATGCTGTTCGAGGTAACAAGGTAGTAAGAGATTTGTCTGGAGTCTGAGAGTTATCAAGGGATGGTTCTAATGAGTTAGTTTTATCCTGCATAGTGGTATATAGCGTTTGGATCTGGGTTGTAAACACACGAATTGCTGAAAAAGGCAAAAGGCAAAAGGCAAAAGGCAAGAGGCAAAAGGCAAGAGGGGAAAGAGATCCTCAGTTTTATTGTCCAAGAAAAAAAGACCTTCTAGGTTGACATCTCAAATACAAATGCTATAGGATTTTTAGTTTAGATGTAAACAATTGATATAAACAGGGAGTAGGGAGTAGGGAGTAGGGAGTAGGGAGTAGTCAACAGTAATAATATTTGATTATTTAAGTACTTAAATTGATTGTTGTTACTTCTGATATTAAGTTTTTTTGTACTGGTTTAATATCTCATTTAAATTGAGACGTTACCGAAAAAGGCCGCCAAGTCTATAGTTTTTTTTCATAGCAATAAGGTACACATATTTTTTTCCCTATTCCCGACTCCCGACTCCCGACTCCCTATTGCCTACTCCCTACTCCCTGCTCCCTACTCCCTACTCCCTGCTCCCTACTCCCTGCTCCCTGCTCCCTGCTCCCTAAAAAATCTCCTGACCACTGAATCCGATCAGCAGTAAAGTGAAGGGGGTCATTGTTTGGCCAAGGGGTGTTAATGGGCTCTTCAATAATTTCAAATTCACCGTTATCAAAGGGAAGTCCTTGGGCTTTTACTTTAGGCACAACTCGCTCTCGAATTCCTTGAGATGCTTGGGTTAAGGCCCGATGGTGACAGTAAGGATTATTCCCTCTGCGGTCAAAGAACACATGAGCGGTCCAAGAGCAACCACCGCGACATAGTTCAGCAAATTCGCAAGTCTTGCAGAAGCCCCACAGATGGGATGTCCCTTTGGGAGTATCGGCTCCTAGGTTAAACCGCAATTCTTCGGTTTCTTCAATAATTGTCCTGAGGGAGTGGTCTCGGATATTACCTCCGGTGTAGGCTGAAGTCGGTAAGGACGGGCAACCTTTGATCGCACCATCCGCTTCAATGCCCAAGGTAGAGAGTCCAGCTTGGCATCCCTGCCAAAATGTCCAGGGATTGCTCTCTCCTCGCCCTCGCAGTAGTCGCTCGTAGGGACCGTAATAGCCTACATTATTTCCGGCCTGTACTTTCACCCCTTCCCTATAAGCCCGCTCAACTACACGAGCAATCATGGGATATAAATCCAGCAGTTCATAGGGTTGGAGCAGAATGTCATAATTGTCAGCTGCATTTCCCATGGGTACAGTTAACTGAATCTGCCAGGCAAAGATTCCTGCATCCCGAAGCAGCTGGTAAATCTGGGGAAATTGTGGTGCGCTGAGCCGATTGATTTGGGTATTGCAGCCGAAAGGAATACCGGCTTGCTTGAGATGGCTCATGGTCTTAAATGCCCATTGCCAAGACCCCTTTCTCCCCCGTAGGCGGTCGTGGGTTGGTTCTAAGCCATCCACAGAAACGGAAACTACCCGAATTCCAGCCTCTTTCATCCGGCGGGCTGTCTCTAAACTAATCCCAAAGCCACCAGTGGTCATACCACAAACCATTCCTGCGTCGGTAATGGCTTTGGCAATCTCTAGCCAGTCCGGACGTAAGAAGGCTTCACCCCCAATTAAGGTGACTTCTGTAATCCCGACTTCGGCCATCTGTCTGACCAGATCTAGAGCTTCTGCTGTAGACAGTTCTTTTTCCCGTGTATGACCAGCACGAGAACCACAGTGCTGACAAGCTAGGTTGCATTTAAGAGTAATTTCCCAAACCGCATAACTAATTCGGCGATAAGTCATAACTATATAGGGTTTTTAAATCAGATGTAAAAATAGGATTGATGGTAAAAGGGAGCAGGGAGCAGGGAGTAGGGAGATGGGGAGATGGGGAGATGGGGAGATGGGGAGATGGGGAGATGGGGAGATGGGGAGATGGGGAGATGGGGAGAGGGGGAGGTGGGGGGATGGGGAGATGGGGAGATGGGGAGCACA
>NZ_JAAHIG010000632.1:0-2720 GCF_010692305.1 Moorena sp. SIO4G3
GGAGAGGTTTTTTTTCAGGTTAAAAATAACTTTTTATTAGCTTTAATCCCCCCTATCTCCCTATCTCCCTATCTCCCCACCTCCCCACAAATGACGTTTTAGTCGGACGCAAGAAACAGCCCTGCCCTTTTTAAGGGGGATTTAGGGGGATCGCTTTGTACCTGATGGAAGAGAGAATTGCTATATTAATGAATTTTCCAATACTCTTCAAACCGATGCAGTACCTCATGGGATAAAGCCCCTTTGGCCGCCCTGCATCAAGACATAGTTACAGCCAATAGTGTAGTGGCTAAAAACATAGCATTTTACCTAAAAAAGGAGCAATCAATTTTATGTCTACTCGTCAATTGTTCAATGTCTTAACCCTATGCTCAGGTACAGTAAGTTTAGTTAGTGCGGCAACTCTGTTAAGTGCTAACCCAGCTCTGGCAATTGTCAATGGCAGTTTTGAAACTGGTGATTTCACCGAATGGGCAACCATAGGCGACACTAGTATTCAAACAGCCGCGTTTGGAAGTGGTCCAACCGATGGAGACTTCCAAGCTCTACTAACCACTGATTTTGGCTCAGTTCCTGTCTCGGATCTAGAAACATTTCTAGGATTAACAGCTGGAAGCCTAGCTACTATCCCTAATCTTCCCAATGTAGACACTCCCAGAGAGGGTTCTGCAATTCAACAAACCTTCACCGCCCATGCCGGAGATGTTTTGACTTTTGATTGGAACTTTCTCACCAATGAATCGACATCTTCTTTTGATCCAGCACGTTTTAACGATTTTTCCTTCGTGAGCATAGCTAAAATGGTAGATGGGCTAGCTGACACCAACTCCCCACTATTCATAGACTCTTTGACACCTTTCTTTCAAGAGACTGGCTTTCAGAGTTTTTCTTATACCTTTGAAACCTCCGGAACCTTTAGTTTAGGACTTGGAGTCTTGGACGAGGATGATGAGATTGTTGACTCTCGACTGCTGATTGACAATGTTGAGCTCACACCTGTTCCGGAACCTGCTTCAATTTTGGGCTTACTAGCATTAAGTGCTTTGGGAACAGGTGCAGCTTTCAAAAAAAAGACTGCTTAAGCATATGGGCACTTATCACAGGCTAGAAGCCTGTTCCACGCACGCTACTTGAGGTGCGGTCAGCGCACAAAATAAATTCTTGTAATTAGTTTGAATTAATTATCAAAAAACCCCACTGGTTTAAGACACTGGTGGGGTTAATTTATAATTTATGATTTATGATTTGTAATTTGTAATTTGTCCACAAATTAACCAAGATTACAATGCAGCCATTAATTTATCCCGTCTGGCATACAGCTGAAAGGCTATAGAGGGATAACCGCTCCCTACTCCCTACTCCCTACTCCCTACTCCCTACTTTAATACAATTATCCCTCGGTTTTAGTACTTATCCCGATTTCAACAGAGGTTTTGAAGTTGTATACTTGACAAAACTTCAGAGAATGCTATACCACGGGTTTATGGCAGGGTTGCTCCAACTGATATATTAGATATCTGCTTGTTATGATGCGCGCTTGTGGCATTTCTCTAGAAACAGACTCCTTGGTGACAGGCGATATACCTATACTGGGCTACCCAAAAATACTTAAGACTTCTTAAGAGTTGATGCTACAGGAAATAAACAAATGAAATCAAATCCTTTGCCTCAAAAGCACTTGTCCTCACCTCAATCAATTCAGGAAGATATTGATCAAGGAGTTGAACAGCAACCACAAGACTCATTACCCGAACTAGAAAGGGAAACTGCCAGGGAAGCAACCAATACCCCCGCCCATCCCTCCCGCAAAAAGCGACCGATGTGGCCTTTTCTACTGCTCGGTATCGGTATTCTAGCATTGGGTGCGATCGCTTTCAAACAGTCCCAACCTAATCCTGAGGTATCACAAAACACCATCACAGCAGCCCCAGCTGAACCTAACCGGTTACCTGTACGAGCCACCCCAGTCAAAATTTATCCACTGCAACAGTTAGTCTTTGGCAATGGTTTCGTTTCAGCAGTGCGAGGCAAACACCTGACCTTCCAAACCTCAGGAACTATCACCTATCTCAAAAAAGTTAATGGACGGGATCTGCGAGAGGGAGATTTTGTCAAAAAGGGTGAATTACTAGCAAAATTAGATGACCGCAGACTGCGAGCAGAGCTGGCACAAGCTCAAGCCCAAACGGCTGAAGCTCAGACCCAACGGGTAACAGCAAAAGCCAACTTGTCTCAAGCTCAAGCAAACGTAGAACAAGCCAAAGCACAAGTACTGAGCAACCAAGCCCAGTTTGAAGTAGCAAAAAATGATTTTGATTTAGCGATATCTGAATTCAAACGTCGTCTAGAACTTTTCGATGCCGGTGTAATATCAGAAAGTGATGTTGATGTCTACAGAAATAGAGCCGAGGATGGTCAATCCCAAGTCAGAGCAGCACAAGCTCAAGTTAATGCTGCCTTGAGCAATGTCAAAGCTGCTGAAAGTGAGTTAGCATCTGCCCAGTCACAATTAACTGCTACTCAAGCCCAGATTGCTTCAGCCAAGGCTGGGCAAACTCGCTCTACCATTAGTCTAGAAGATGCGGAGATTGTAGCACCCTTTGATGGCATTGTAGCCCACCTTAATATCCGAGAGGGAGACTTCTGGACAACCCAAATTTTAAACAGTGCAACCGCTGGTGATTATCAGACTGTAGTCGATTCAGTACCTATCATTATCA
>NZ_JAAHIG010000633.1:0-2713 GCF_010692305.1 Moorena sp. SIO4G3
GCTGCCACCAACAGATACATTGGAGCAGGTCGAAAGACCAGAATATCTAGGAGCCGTGTGAGGTGAAAGCTTCATGCACGGTTCTGAAGGAGAGGTGCTCCCCTTAATAGGGGACATCGACTCTAACCCATAGGATGCAGGTGGAAACCCTGCCCTTCAAGAGAGAAAGTGACTCCCTATCTTGGCCACGCCGAGAATTAGGCATAACTCAGAGCGAAGCTGGCACCAGGGCGCAATCAGACCCAAATCAGATGTGGGACACTGGCGCTAACGGGGAGGTGACACGGGTAGATTAACAAAAGTCCTGAAAAAGCGTCTAAACTCTAAGCCGCAATCTGACAAGTATATGTGAGACTTAATTCCCTACATCCTCACGGCGTTTTTGTGTAGGATAGCCGTAATCTCTGAGGAGGGAATAGGCGAAATGGACTGCCCTAAATCACCACAACAATCCAATGGACGGAACAAGTAAAAACGACAGCAATTGAGTCTGAGGAACGGTCGAACCCTCAGTAAGTGATGCCACACCTAATCCTCACTGCCGGGTAGGATGCAGCCGGAAACTGGCTGCGGGTATTCAGAATACACAAATTCTAGGAGAGCATGATTAGACACATGGGAAACCATAGTGAATCTTGGAAGAAGCAACCGTGGAAGAAACTCCGCCAGAACCTATTCCGCCTACAAAAACGAGTGTATAAAGCAGTTCGAGAAGGCGACCTTCGGAAAGCTAGGTCTTTACAGAAACTGATTCTAAAATCCCGCTCAGCACAACTTTTGGCCGTCCGACAAGTGACCCAACTAAATAAGGGTAAGAAAACGGCGGGAATTGATGGCAAGTCCAGCCTCAAATACCGGGAACGGATGGCACTGGTAGAAACATTGAACCACTATGCAACTGACTGGAAACATAGCGGACTACGAGAAGTACCCATCCTTAAAAAGAATGGGAAAACTCGGATGTTAAAGATACCAACCATCGCCGATAGAGCATGGCAATGTCTAGCAAAATACACCCTGGAACCAGCACACGAAGCCACATTCAGTGGTAACAGCTACGGTTTCAGAACAGGGAGATGCGCCCAGGATGTCCAAAAGAGGTTATTTTTACATCTAGCCTCAAACAAAAAAGGCATAACCAAACGCATCATCGAACTAGACATCAAGAAATGCTTCGACCGGATTAACCACACCAGCATTATGGATAGATTGCTAGCACCGACATGTCTGAAACAGGGGATATTCAGATGTTTAAAAGCGGGCGTCAATCCGGAATTTCCAATGCAAGGCACTCCTCAAGGTGGTATAGTCAGCCCTCTACTAGCAAATGTGGCACTCAACGGAATAGAGGACATACACACTAGTTTGCGCTACGCAGACGACATGGTATTCATCCTCAAACCAAAAGACAATGCTGAAAATATCCTCCAAAAAGTCAAAAACTTCTTGGCAGAAAGAGGAATGGAAATCAGTGAGGAAAAGACCAAGTTAACTAAAGCGACAGATGGATTTGACTTCCTGGGGTGGCACTTCCGCGTCAGACAAGATGAAAAGTTCTCATGCACTCCCTCAGTGGATAATCATAGAGTAATTCGTCAGAAAATCAAAGCCATTGTTAACAACTCGAACTATGGTGTCGAAATAAAAGCCACGAAATTAGCACCCATCGTTCGCGGATGGCGTAACTACCACAGCAGCTGCGACATGAGCAGCAGCAGGGATAGCTTATGGTTCATGAACTTCACCGCTAACAGAAAATTCCGAAGGAATAAGAAAGTAAACCGGTACCAAGCTAATGAACTGTGCAAAAAGGCATTTCCAAAAGTGGGATACAAACAAAACCAACACGCAAATGTAAAGGGGACTAAGTCACCCTATGACGGTGACTTAGTTTATTGGAGCAACCGTAATTCCCGGTTATACTCAGATGCTACTTCAGACGTACTAAAAAGGCAAAACCATACTTGCGGACACTGTGGGTTGAAGTTCCTGGAAGGCGAGGACGTACAACTACATCATGTAGATGGAAATCACGACAACTGGTCTAAAAAGAACTTACTAGCAGTTCACCAGAGCTGCCACCAAATGATTCACTGGTCAAGGATAGAAGCATATCCCTCTGACCAACAAATCAAAAACAAGAAAAGCAAGGGCACTCCGAAAGGAGAGAATATCTAGGAGCCGTATGCGGTGAAAGTCGCACGTACGGTTCTGAAAGAGAGGTGCCCTGGGTAATACCAGGCATCGACTCTACCTGATTCTACTGGAAAAACTGAACCTAATCCCCGTTTTTACAGGACGGGAGAAAAACGCCTTAAGTTCTATCAGCGCAGAGTTTATAGAAAAAAGAAAGGCTCATCCAACCGTAGAAAAGCAGTTAACAGATTAGGTAGACAGCACCTTAAAATAAGTAGGCAACGTGAAGAACATGCCAAGAGACTGGTTAGAAGTTACCGTAAGATAGTGGAGCCTTATTACAAAAGATTTAACCCTTTTATGCAAAGCCGAACACCCATAAAGGCTCCACTATCTAAGGTTTCGTCTCCGGCACGTTGCGTAATCCGGTTTAACGACCTGGTCGCCTATGAAGATTTAAGAGTTGTGCGATTCGTTGGTTAGAAACCGAATCTCAATGATGCGGGGGATTAACCACAAGGAAAATACCTTGATAACTTGATTACCATGTTGGTGAAAGACCAACCCTCGCGAAATC
>NZ_JAAHIG010000634.1:0-2692 GCF_010692305.1 Moorena sp. SIO4G3
CTCGGAGATCCCCCTAAATCCCCCTTAAAAAAGGGGGACTTTGAGTATGGCTCCCCCCTTTTTTTAAGGGGGGCTGGGGGGGATCATAATCATGCGACAAACTTTGAAAACACGCCCTAGGGGGGCAAAACCATACGCATAATCAGCAACGCCAGCAGGGAATTCGGAAGTCGGAAGTCGGAAGTCGTAAAAAATCCTGTGTACCTCCATACTATAATAAACGCTATAACTTGGAATGGAGAATTTTGAATTGATTTAATTTTGAATTTTGAATTTTGAATTTTGAATTGACTATCGAAAATCCGCCTCATTGATTAACTTGTCAAACTTCTTAAACTCCATCCGGGCTGCTATCAAAACCACTTCCATGGTGACGGATTTACCTGCTTCCGCTGCCATAAATGCTGCATTCAATGCGATACTGTGTATATTCCCTCCTGTAAAATTAAAGCGACTTAACCGATCCCAGTCCAGGCTCTCTCTTGGGGTTTCTTTCGGGAATGAGTTCTTCCATATTTTGGCCCGTTGCTCCACCCCAGGAAAGGGAAAATTAACAATAAATCGTAAACGCCTGAGGAAAGCTGCATCGATGGAATTTTTCTTATTGGTGGCCAGAATGGCCAAACCGCGATAAGCTTCCAGACGCTGTAGTAAATAGTTAATTTCGATATTGGCATACCGGTCGTGGGAGTCTTTAACTTCCGAACGCTTGCCAAACAAGGCATCCGCTTCATCAAAAAACAGAATTGCCCCGCCATCTTCCGCAGCATCGAACAGACGACGCAAATTCTTCTCGGTTTCTCCTATATACTTACTCACCACCGTAGCCAAGTCGATCCGATACAGATGCAAGCCCAGAGCATTAGCTATCACTTCTGCGGCCATGGTTTTCCCGGTACCGCTTTCTCCTGCAAATAAGGCACTTATCCCCTTGCCTCGATTCATCCGCTGCTGAAACCCCCACTCTTGATAGACTTTACCTCGCTGTCGCACTTGGTTGGCAATTTGATGTAACAACGACATTTCGTCTTCTGGCAATACTATATCCTGCCAACCCGCTTTCACTTCAATGCGCTGGGCGAGAGTCTCTAATTTGGGACGGGTTATTTCTAGACAACCCTCCCACAGTTGCGTTAACAGGGTTTTCTCCTCCTGGGCTGGTGGCGAATCCTGTTCACTTTGCTCCCATGGCTCTGTACTGGGCTCTGTTTTGGGTATTTTCCAGGGTTTCGTCTCTTTATTGGTCTTGGGAAAGCCAATTAACTCGTAGCGATCGCGTAGGAAATCAAAGCTTCTGCTATCGTTATCAGTATCGGTCTCTATAACCAATTCCAATTTATCGAGATTCAAGACCGCTGAGGTTACTTCCTCCTCCTCGGCTTTCCCCTGTTCGACAAAGGTTTCCGGTTCTGGGTGGGACAATTTGCCCACAACGGTCTCAATTTCGGCAATATTTAAGTTAAACTGCCCTACCAGGGGAATAACAACCTGTTCACGGTGACTTGAACTCCCCAATGCCTTCTCCCAGGCTTCGATTTGTTCTGCTGATGTTGGTTTGGTAATATCTATACTCCAGCTTCCCCGTTCTAAGGCTGAGGTTTTATCGTAGATGTCAATAAAAAAGAAGCCATTCCCCCGTGCCAAAAAACGATAGAACGCTGCCATTTGCCCCTGAGTGATATAGTCTTCGCAAGAGAGCACATCGAAATAAAGGGCCACCTGCTCCAGCCTGGTTTCCCGCTCCCACAACCGCGCTATGGTTTCTATAACATCACTATCTGTTGGTAATAACGGGATTGGCAACCGATAGAGTTCCAGGTTCAAACGTTGGCAAACCTGCCAGGCTACTAGTTTTTTGCTTGCTGTATCCGCTCCCAACAGTTGGATGGCTTTTGGTTCCAGAGCATTGGTAAATGGCTGAAGTTGGCCAACTATTTCCTTGACTGCTTTTTCCTGGGAAGGTGGCAGACGGTTTTCCGGTTGGGAATTATTGCTATGACAGCTATTCCATGGCAAGACCAGCTTGGCTAGGCGATCGTCTAAGTAATTTAACCCCTTGATATAATTGATAATTTTTTCATCGGCCCGTAGGGGACTTATCACTGTCGGCTGGACCCCAGATTGATGAATTTCAATTAGTTTCCAATAAAGTAGGGGTCTTTCTGGAGAAAGCATTTCCCAAGCCAGGTTCTTGAAAATCCGATTGGCGAGGTAAAAAGTCGGATAGTACTGGTTCTGGTGAATCTTTGCATATAACGGCGGAATTTTTTCATTTAATTCCATCCCAACGCACAGCAGCAAGAGGTTCACCTCCATCTGGGATAAATTCAGTTGGTGTTTGAGTCTGATCAAAGCTGGCGCGGGTTCTTCTCTCTCTGCTGCATACTTCCATCTTTCCGCATCCGCTACCTGTGCCACAGTTGCCCCTTCTTTTCCAGCTTTATGTTCCAAAAGAAGTTCCAACCATGCCATGGCTCCTTCCAGGTAACATTGGTTTTTAATATCGAAGTATTCTCTATTATTCATTTTCTATAGCTATTCTACAACTTGTGAGGTACAAATTTATGGGTTTTAGGGAGCAGGGAGTAGGGAGTAGGGAGTAGGGAGTAGGGAGTAGGGAGTAGGGAGTAGGGAGTAGGGAGTAGGGAGGAGGGAGTAGGGAGTAGGGAGTAGGGAGCAGGGAGTAGGGAGA
>NZ_JAAHIG010000635.1:0-2691 GCF_010692305.1 Moorena sp. SIO4G3
TTGTCAGCCACCTACTAATCAAAAATACAACTTATTGTATTGTTCCGGCGCGGAGGGGCATCCCGTGTCGTTAATAAAGCTTACCGAGTATCCGAACCGTTGGGTGGAGTTGGTAAGAAGCCCACACTGTAATCTTTGATTCAGTGTGGGAGTATGTCACTGAACTTCTGCCTTCTGCCTTCTGCCTTCTGCCCTCTGCCTTGCTTTGGCCAAAGTGTAAGTATTCAACCGGACATCAAATTACCGTATCTTCCCGGAAAGCTAGGTTCTGAATCCGCTCGTCCAATGTTGGGTCAGTATCAGGCTGATTAAAGGCATTGGCTGCCGTGGGGAAGAATTGATGGAGGTATTCTGCCAGGGCATCCTGCTCGGAACCAAAGGAGGCAAAATTGGCAAAACCATCGAAAGGTTCAGAGAGCGCACCATCTCGGATGCCGTTTTTGTTGAGGTCTTCGTCAGCATCTAAAACCCCATTGCCATTGCTATCCGGCTCACCCCAGAAATCAACCCGATTGAACAAAGCTGGATTGGCACTCAAGAAGGTGGATAAGGGAGCGCCATCAGCCACGTAGCTAATGGTAACACCACGAAACGTGCGGCTGGGATCCCCCACTAATTCACCATTCTGAGCCACTACATCGAGAACTTGGTCTTGATCGTCCAGGACAACCAGAGACAGAACCCGATCATTGGCAGGACGACTGCTATCAAAGCTAAACTTAAGCCGACCGACTTGGGGAAACTGGCCGGGAGTGACACCTGGAGCTGTTGCCGCCACTGCATCTTCGATGGTTTCCAGCAATTGATCCGCTGTGACAGTAAACAGGGTAAGTCCATTGTTAAAACGGAGGGAGTTGGTGATGTCGAGTTGGGAAACTTCCCCTTCTTCCTTGCCCACCTCAGGATTGGCTGCTGGGGGCAACAGTTCAAAGTCATTGGGGTCGATGCCACCGTTAGCAGCGCTAATTACTCCGATGTTGGAACGGATGCCACCTCCATTTTTGAAGGAAAATACCGTTGTAGCATCTACAGTTTTGGCATAGGTCAGGTTAGCATCAGCCGTTAGGTTACCCAGGTTAGTTTCTTCGGTACGGACAAAAGCGCGATCGCCCCGCAGGAAAACGTTGGTATTGCCAAAAATGTTGCTATCCTGAGTACTGATCACTTCATCCAGGGTATTGGTAATTTCTACAACCTCTGGATCTGGGGTTCCTCCTACCGCTTCGACTCCTTGATCATCAGTGGCGTAGGCTCCACTAATGTTGGGGTCAATACTGCTGGGAATCAGGATACCGTTTGCATCAAAGTCCACTACCAGACGACCGACATACTTATAGGTGGCATCGGTGTTCACAACAGCGATCGCATTTCCATCTCCATTGGTTTTGAGAATGGGATAAATACCACCACTGGTATCTCCCAGCCGCAGACGATCCGTGGCATCAGACAGCAAGGTATGAGACCCTCCCGCCACGATTATATCTACATCCCGCAAACGAGGGGCTAACTCATCCCGCTCAATGGTCAACTGTTGCATGTGAGCCAGGAGAATAATCTTGTTGATGCCCGTAGTGGTCAATTCATCCACCGCAGTTTGGATTGTAGCAGCCAGGGCGTCATAGTCTGTGGGATTTTCCGGGAACACCGTGACTCCATCAGAGGAAGAGATGGTAGGCAGAAGGGGTGTGCTTGCTCCCACAATACCAATTGGCTCACCATTGACGGTAATCACTGCAGTCCCTGCAACCTGTCCTGGCGGAATAGTACTGACTTCTTGACCGTTTGCCGTGATCAGGCTGGAGAGGTTAGGGTCTGTGCTATAATCGAGATTTGCACTGAGATAGGGAAACAGCGCCCCACGGTAAGCTCCATCTGGTTGAATGATATCCCGCACTTCATTGCTGCCGAGATCGAAATCATGATTCCCAAAGGTCGAAGCTTGGATACCGAGTTGATTGTGGATTTCGATATTGGCATGACCAATACTAGCCTCTCCCACAGGGGTCTCGTTCAACCTAGGGTCGCTGCCCGCAAACAGGAACGGACTGGGAATGTAGTTGTCTCCAGAGGAGAGGACAAGGGTGTTGGGGTAGTCCTTCTTGAGGGCATTCAGGACGGCGGAAAACCGAGGAGCATCTTCCAATGCGTCTAGTCCGGCCTCAAAATCTGAAGCATGGAGCAGTTGTAGAGTAAAAGGCTCTGGATCTGAGTCAACAACCTCTGGCTCAGGGTTACTGGTGCCTGTAGAGCCTAGATCGGGGATGGGTTGATTCTGTTGTCCTATCACCAGGTAGGCAACAATGGCCAAAACTAGTGCGATCGCGACTCCTACCCCTATTTTCCAAATACGGTTCCAATTCATTGAATATACCTAATAGCTTTTCTGTGCCTTGTTTACGATATCAATTAATTGTTTATTTTTGGGCGTTGCTGAATTAAGGAATGAATGCGGGATCATCTAGTTTTATTAAAGCCCCCTAAATCCCCCAATTCTGGGGGACTTTGAAAGTCTTTTTCCCCCCAGCGAGGGATTGCTCGCTGGGGGGCTAGGGAGTGTCTTCAAACTCGGAGATCCCCCTAAATCCCCCTTAAAAAAGGGGGACTTTGAGTATGGCTCCCCCCTTTTTTTAAGGGGGGCTGGGGGGGATCATAATCATGCGACAAACTTTGAAAACACGCCCTAGGGGGGCA
>NZ_JAAHIG010000636.1:0-2594 GCF_010692305.1 Moorena sp. SIO4G3
ACCGGTGATTACGGAGCAATTGCGAGACCAGCCTCAAAAATTTATTATCTTTATCGATGATTTATCCTTTGAAGAGGATAATGATTCCTACAAAGCTTTAAAGGTAATCTTGGAAGGGAATTTAACATTACTCAGCCCTGGATTCTTATATACTCTGAATTCTTCTATTCCTATTGGCAGATAAGTTTTGTCATTATCCGTTTCTGGCAGTGCATGAGACATTACTTGCAAGGCGGCATCTAATAGTGCTGGATGGAAATTATAGTCGTTTGTTTGTGTTATTAATTCTTCGGGGAGTTTGATATAACCTAATGCTTGGTTTGAACCTGACCACAATTGTTGAATGCCTTGGAAGGTATTCCCGTAGTCTATCCCTACTTGTTTAAATTTTTGATAATGTTGTTTGATTTCTATTGTTTGATCACATTCACTCTTGTATTTTTCTAGGTCAATTTTTGTCTGAGTAGGGGGGGTTGACTCTTTTCTGATTTTTCCTGTGGTGTGGAGTCTCCACTCCTGTTGTTCTGGTTGAGAAAATATTTGAAACTTGTAGCTTTGGTTATCTGTTGGGGTGAGTAGGGTTTGGGCATTTGTCAATTCTCCTGTTGGTAGTATCCATCCTCTAGTTATAGTTAGGTCTTCTATTACTATCTGGGATGTTTTTAATTGGTGATTTCCTGCTGCTATTGCTATTTCTAGGTAGCCGGTTGTGGGAAATAGTGCTTGATTAAATACTCGGTGGTCCTTCAGATAGTTGGGTGAGTTTTCTCCTATTTGTGATGCAAATATCTGTTGTTCCCCTGCACAATTTAGCTTTTGACCTAATAGGGGATGGAGGTTGTCCCCTTGGGAAAATTGCTTTTGAGGCCAGAAGTTGTTGTTGGTTTCCACCCAATAACGTTCCCGTTGGAATGGATATGTGGGCAATGCTACTTTCTGACGACTATAGTCGGAGTCAAACCCTGACCAATCTATTTTGACTCCTCTTACATACAACTGCCCTAAACTTGATAACATTTGTTGCCATTCATCCACTCCCGGACGTAATGAGGGCAACCACTCTCCCACATCTTCTGTTACACATTGCCTTCCCATTCCCAACAATATTGGTTTCGGCCCAATTTCCAGGAAGGTTTCATATCCTTGCTCTTCCAGAGTTTTCATACTCTGGGCAAACCTTACTGGTTGACGCACATGAGCTACCCAATATTCAGCAGTGGTTATTTCTGCACCTACTTCAGTACCTGTAACATTTGATATTAGTGGTATTTTTGGTTCCTTATAGGTAACCTGTTTAGCCACTGCTTCAAATTCGGTTAACATTGGTTCCATTAATGGGGAGTGGAAGCCATGGGATACTTGTAATTGTTTGGTCTTAATTCCCAGATTTTTGAATTGAGCACAAATAGTTGCTATAGCTCCACTCTCACCAGAAATTACGATACTTTCTGGTCCGTTAACTGCTGCTATTGTTACTTGGGAACTATATTCTTTTATGGCCTCTGTTACCTGAGATTCTGATGCCATTACAGATACCATCTCACCACCGGAGGGTAACTTTTGCATCAATTTTCCTCGCATGGCTATTAGTTTGAGACCGTCTTCTAGGCTGAATACTCCGGCAATACAAGCTGCTACATATTCTCCGACGCTGTGACCCATAACTACATTGGGTTTGATGCCCCATGAATCCCATAATTTAAACAGGGCGTATTCCAGGGCAAATATGGCGGGTTGGGTGTAAGCTGTTTGGTCTAAACTACTTGAATTTTGTGCATCTTTGGGGTAAAGGATTTCCAATAGAGATGCTTCCAGATAGGGTTGGAGAATTTGATCACATTGCTCTAAAGCTTGACGGAAAGTTGGTGCTTTTTCATACAGTTGCCTTCCCATATTTATATACTGGGAACCTTGACCTGTGAAGAGAAAGGCTATTTTGGGACTTTCGCTATTTGGTTGTCCTGAAAATACTCCAACTAATTCTGAGTCAGTTTTCCACCCCAGCAGTTTCTCCATTAATTCCTTGGGCTCAGATGCAATCACCCCTAGTCGATGATTAAACTGAGCGCGTCCAGTATTAGCCGTATAACATACATCTGCTAGTTCTAATTCGGGATTAGTTTCTAGATAATTTTGATAATTACTGACCTGATATTCTAGAGCTTTTTCGGTTTTTGCTGACAGAGTTAATAGATGAATTGGACGTTCAACAACATTCTGAGTTCTGACTTGAACTGATGCTTCTTCCAAAACTATATGAGCATTCGTACCACTCATACCAAAAGAACTAACTCCTGCCACCCTTTTCTCCTCTTTGGACAACCAAGGAGTCAGTTGAGTCGGTACCTTCAAAGGCATATTTTCCCAATCAATATAAGGGTTAGGATTAGCCAAATGCAGATGAGGCGCAATTTCCTGATGTTGCAATTGCAAAATTACCTTAATCATACCTGCTATTCCCGCTGCCGCTTCCAGATGACCAATATTAGTTTTAACTGAACCAATATTCAAGAGATTTTCCCCTTCACGCCCCTGGTCAAACACCCTAGCTAAAGCTCTCACTTCCATCGGGTCTCCCAGAGAAGTTCCTGTAC